>JBBTAG010000081.1:0-2981 GCA_038044345.1 Nanobdellota archaeon | reverse complement strand
CAATCAAAAAGTAATCTCAAACTTGCCAAGTGCTTTTTGCAAAGCTGCAAAAACCTCTCCAGAAATAGTCGTTTTCATTTTTCCCTTGCTTTCAGCAAGGGCTTTTTCAAATTCTTCTTTATTTGAATCAACTATCTTTCCTTCAACAATTTTCTTTATATCTTTCCCCTCAATCAAAAAGTTGTTTTGACCCATTAAAACTAATTCTGCTTTTCTATTTTGATATGATATTTGCATGATTCCCTTCTCAGAGCCAATGAGGTCTGCCCTTTGTCCGTATTCAACTAAATTATTGAGCAATTCAATTGCATCTTTCCTTATGTTTTCTGCCTTGGCATTATCAATCTTGTCCGCTTTTATCTTACCTACTGATTCATTTATCTCCTTCAATATATTTGAAAATCTTGGCGATATTTTGCCTTTTTTAATCATTTTAGAATCAAATTCTTTGATTAAATCACTTTTCTCCTTATTACCAAAGAATGTTCCAAGCAACTTAAATATATTGTCATTCAACTCCACAAGATTCTTTTTATGCATGGTTTTTTCTATCTTTGCTCGTAACGTCTTAAGCTTTTTATTATACTCTCTGCATTCTTGCATAAACAAATCAATTTCTTTTCCAGGATATTCTTTTAACTTTCCATATTCATACTGCTTAAACAAATGCACCGCTTTTTCCAGTGTTTTTAAATCATTATTTGTCATCAATTTTTCTTTTTCAACAAATAATTTTTTTGCCTCTTCAACTATCGTTTTAGGAACAGGCGGCGCTTCTCCAGCCAGCATCATTAAAGCCTGCGTTGGCGTCACAACACCATAATAAATATCAACCATCGCGTCTAACAATCTTCTTTTAACTATTTCCTCAGTTTGATCGCCTTGCTTCATATAAAGGTCAATTGATTCAGGACTTGGTCTAATTTTGCCCATTTTAAGAAGCAATTTCCAAGGAATGAATGTTCCTCTATCATAAAATGGAATTCCATCTCTGATGAAAGTAAACATAACAGGATGTGCATCTTTAACTGATTGCCAGAAATCAGTTAAAAGGTAAACTTGAACATTAAGAATGTTCTTAACACCAGAAAGAGCAGTTGCTTCTCTTATATAATCATAAATAATTCCCCTCAATTTGTCAAGCAACTCAAGTCTAGGCATTCTCTTGACATCAGTATCATCAATTACGATAAAAACATCAACATCAGAATCTTTGCTTGCAGTTCCCCTGACTAATGAGCCCCCAATAACATAACTAGCAACATATTTTTCAAATTTTCTCAAAACAAGAGTCTTATGTATATTTGCAACTCTCAATGCTCCTAAAAATCCGGAATCATGCAACGGGAATGAAGCTGAAACAGCATCAATCATGTCAAATTTGCTGTCCAACCCATAGTTCCACAAATCTACAGGTGTCTTAATCAAAACCCAAAGATTTTCTTTGGTTTCTTTTACAAATTTAATGATTTCAGGTTTAATTTTAGGAATATCTTTGTAATGCTCTTCAGGAATGGTCATAACAAGGTAAAGAGGCTTTGTATCTGAAATTTCCTTCGGAATTCCTTCATCTTCCTCTATCAGTGGAGCAGCCGCACCAGGCATAATGCTCAACGTTATCGTAAAATTATATTTTTTAATAACCTGTTTCTTAAATGCATCAAGTTTAGTTTTAATTTTATCAAAATCAATTGCCTGCTGATTTGGAGCATTTTGAGTCAAAGGAGCATTTGCATACTTTGTTTGAGCGGGTGTGCTCGCTTCAGAAGCTAAATTGTTAGATTTCTTTTCAGCCATAGATAAGCCTATTTTTTTCAATATTTAAAGCTATTTGTTAGTAAAAATTTAAATATCCATTTATTCTAGAACAATAATGCTATCAAAGCAGATACATAAAAACGAGAGGAAATATCTTCCAGAGTTTGTTTACGGAGGCATAGATGGTTCGGTTACAACATTTGCAGTCGTAGCCGGCGCAATTGGGGCATCACTAAATCCAGCAATAATACTTATTTTAGGTTTTGCCAATTTATTTGCAGACGGCTTTTCGATGGCAGTTTCAAACTATCTCTCAACAAAGTCTCAAAATGATTTGCATTTAAAGAATAAAAGATATGGTTCAGTTCAGGATCAAGCCAAACATCCGATTAAATGCGGTTTAGCAACGTTTTTCTCATTTCTAATAGTAGGGTTTATTCCTCTTTTATCATTTGTTTTAGCTCTAATAAGCCCATACATTGATGCAAACAAATTTGCCTATTCAATCATATTGACTGGAATTGCATTATTTTTTGTGGGTTTTATCAAGGGCGAAGTTGTCAAAAAACATCCATTGAGAGCAGCAATTGAAACCCTAATTATAGGGGGAATAGCGGCAACTCTCGCGTATTTTGTAGGTTATCTGTTACGGGGGTTAGCATAAAATGCCACACGCAGCGGCGCACATAATTGTTCCTCTAGTTTTAATGTCTCTTATCAGAGATAGGTTAATAAAGAAAAAAGGTAGAAAACATTTTCCATTGCATTATGTGCTCATAGCAGGAATAGCAGGGCTGATTCCAGACATAGACATTATCGCTTTTTGGATTTTACATTTCTTCGGTTTCACAATTCAAGAAGTTCATAGAACATTCATGCACTCTGTTTTCATTCCAATTATCTTATTGTTTTGTGCAGCTATATTTTCAAAAAACCAGATGATAATGCTAAAAAAGCATCAATTGAAAGTTCAAATAATATTTTTGATGCTTGCATTTGGGAGCCTTGTGCACCTTTTAATGGATGCAATTCTGCAAGGGCAAATAATGCCTTTCTATCCATTCTCAAATTATCCAATAGGATTAAATTTGTTCGGATATCTGCCAAAAGCATTGGAAGTAATTGCAGCCCCTTCTTTAGATGCGGGGCTTTTAATAATATATATTATCTAGGGTGGGGCGTATTAAATCCTTAAATCTCCAATCCTGATTGATGGATACCCA
>JBBTAG010000080.1:0-6364 GCA_038044345.1 Nanobdellota archaeon | reverse complement strand
GGATATAGTGAAAATAGAAAAATAGTTTTGCAGATAAATGCACTTCCAATAGGAGATATTGAAGCAATAATTAATGATATGGAATCATTATTGCAGGCGTTGCAGAAATTGAATTTGAGTCATATTAAATTGAGTAAATTGTTAAATGAATCATATTCTGCATTTGATAATCTTGAATATGAGAAGATACAGGAAAATTATGAGCTAGTCAGTAGCCAGGCAAAAGCAGCGATAGAAGCGGACAAAATATTAATTGAATTAGAGATTGCAATTGTTGGGGCGAGGGAGAAAGGAATTTCCACGGATAAAACTGATAGATTATTGAAACTTGCCAAGCTTTCTTTAGAAAGGGAAGAATTTGACCAGGCGTATGCAAGAGTGAAAGAAGCGCAAGTTGCTTTTGCTTTGGAAACAAAAGGAGAGTTTGGAAAATTGAGCTATTATCTGAAAAACAATAAAGGAGCAATTGGATTTGGAGTTGGAATATTTGCATTGCTGACATTTTTCACGTATAAAGTTGGAAAGTTAAACATATTGAAGAGAAAGATAAAAAAACTGAAGAATGAAGAAGTTATTTTAACTAGCTTGATGAAATTAATTCAAAACAGAACTTTCAAAGAGAAGAAAATGGAGATGGATGAGTATAGAGAATCAATGATACAATATGAAAAGAAAATATCTGTTATAATTGAGCAAATAATTGATTTGGAAACTGAAGTTGCCCATGTGTTGAAGTTTACAAGCATGGAAAATAAGCTTAAATCGGAAAAAGCAAGAATTATTGATATGATTAAGCAAGTCCAGGAAAACTATCTGAAGAAAAAAACAATAGAATCAAGAGTTTATGAAGTGAAGATTGAGAGTTATAACAGAAGATTGGGAGACATTGAATCAAAGCTTGCCCAAGAGGAGGCAAGGCAAGCTATGAAAATGAATAAGAAGGTTAAGTTGGCTTCGATAAAATGAATTTGAATAAAATATAAAATGGCGAAAATACATAAACATAAACCAGCAGCATATAAGGCAAACGAGCATAAAATGAGAATTCATAGGTTGAAAACAGATAAAATGAGAATGCTTCGAGCAAATATTTTGGTTTTTTTATGGGTTTTTATTTTCTTGTTTCTTCTTCTTAGTTTTGTTTCTATCATAAGAATAAATTCAAGAGTAATTGCGGAATTACCCAATAATAATGTTTCAAACATAGAAAATAACACAAACACCATTGTAGAAAATAAAACAGATATTGCTGTGAAGTTATTGACTAATACCTCTATAGAAGCGAGAGATGCGTTATTGCAATCTGAAAAAGATATTCAGGAAATGCAGAGAAAAAATATTTCTATCTTGAGAGTCAATGAGACTTTTCAAGAAGCGCAGCAAATATATGAAGCTCAATTGTCTTTGGAAAAAGACGGAAGGCTGGCGGATTATAAAATTGTTTTAAGAGCAACAAAAAGCATAAGTCAAGTTAAAGATTCTGCTTTGAAGGCACGTGACGAATTAAAAATCTTCAGGGAAGCTTATGTTGATGCTGGGAAAACATATGATTTGTCTTCTATGCAGGCAGATTATAACGAGATAGAAAAATCTTTCAGTGAAGAAAGATTTGAAGATACTTTGAGCTTAATAGACGGAGGATATGCAAAGATATCTGAGATTCAATCAAGCCAGACTGCTTTCAATTTATATTATGAAGCTACCTCAAAAACTTTGAAGAAATTTTTTGAAGATAATTGGCCAAAAATGCTAATAATTGCTGTATTAATTGTAATTGCATTGATTTTATCTTGGACTATGATAAAAAAATTAAGAATAAGATCTAAGCTTAAAAATTTAAATTTGCAAAAAGCCACTCTTTATGGGTTAATAAAGAAGCTGCAGTATAATTACTTTGAAACCAAGAAAATATCTGAAGGTGAATTCAGTGTTAAACTGGAGCATTTTAAGGAAATGTTGAGAGATATAGACAGGCAGATTCCTCTTTTAAGAGAAGATTTGTTCAAGATTGATAAGAATGAAATGAAAAATGAGAAGAAATGGAGTTAAAAGTCGGGAGAAAAATATCAGAAGGTTTATAAATTATTGTGGGCATATATAGATGATGGTTAAAAAAAAGAGCAAGTCTAAGATTGTTAGAAGAAATGGTCATGAGAAGAAGTCTAAGGTCGTTGGGCATAATAGTCATGGAAAGAAATCTAAAGTTGCTGATAAATTGAAAAAGAAAGCTCATAAAGTTGAAGAGGATTTTATAAAAATAGGCCTTCCAGGTTTTGATTCTTTGTTTGAAAAAGGTTATGGCGTGCCTAATGGTGGTGCGGTTTTAGTTGAAGGCGGACCTGGAAGTGGAAAGACAGTATTTTGTTTAACTTCTATAGCTAGTTTGTGCAAAATTGGCAAGAAATGTTTGTATATGAGTTTTGAGGAACCTGAAGAAAAGTTAATTGATCACATGAAACATTTTGGATGGGATGTTGACACATTTTTAAAAAAGGGTTTGTTGAAGGTTAAGAGATTTGATGCATTGGACGTTTCTAGGAGTGTGGAAGCTTTGTTGAGTGCGGCAAAAAAGGAATTGCTGATTGAAATTGACCCAGTTCTTTTTCCAGAAGATTTTAAACCTGATTTTGTAGTTATAGATTCTTTAACTTCAATAGCTTCAGCATTTTCTGGCCAGGGGAATAGATTTAGGATTTATATGGAGCAGCTTTTCAGGTATTTGGAGAAAAATAAGATTACAAACTTTTTGATTAGAGAAGTTTCTTCTCCTTCACACATCGGGAATATATTTAAAGATCAGGGTGATGCGGTTTCTTTCTTGTCTGATGGAATTATAGTTCTTTATAATGTCATATATGACAATGGTAAGAGAAGTTTGGCATTTGAGATTCTTAAAATGAGGGGGAGCAGTTTTAAGAAAAGGATTGTTGATTTTAAGATATTATCCAACAAGGGAGCAGTAATAAGCCCTAATGTGATTCTTGAGAGAGGAAAGAAGATAAAGTTTGAACTTACATAGATTTGTTAAAGCGATTGCTAATTTTAAATGGTAACATAGGTATTTATACTTCTTTTTTAAGGTAGTGAAATGATAATTGGAATTACTGGAAGAATTGCTGCCGGTAAAGAAACGCTTACCTCTTTTTTAAGAGATAAAGGATTTGTTTATATTGAGACTTCCAAGATAATTATAGAGGAATTAGTAAAAAGGGGAATTGAAATTAACAGATGGAATATGCAAAATATTGGTGATGAATGGAGGGATAAATTTGGACAGGGAGCATTGATGAAAATGTTGATGGAAAAAACAGAACCCGGCAAAGATTACATATTTGATAGTCTTAGGAATGCCGGAGAAGTTGAATTTTTAAGAAATAATGTTAAGAATTTTATTTTAATTGCAGTCGATGCTGACCAAAAAATAAGATTTGACAGAGTTTTGAAAAGAAATAAATCAACTGACCCAAAAGTATGGGAAGATTTTTTAAAAGTGGACAATAGGGATTTTTTTGATGAGAGTAATCCTTTGGGGCAGCAGGTGGGCAAATGCATGGAGCTTGCTGATTTTAAAATTGATAATTCCGATTTGCAAAATTCAATGGACGAAGCGGCTAAGATTTGGGAAAAGATTAAAAATGCTGATAATAAGGTATAATTATGTTAATTGGTTTAATAGGCCGTCCCAATAGTGGAAAAAGTACTTTTTTTAAGGCAGCTACATTGATAGATGTTCTTATTGCAAATTATCCATTTGCAACGATAAAACCGAATAGGGGCATTGCTTATGTGAAGATTAAGGACTTGGCTGTTGAATTTGGAAAAATAAGCAATCCGAGAGAAGGTTATGTGAAGAAAGGAAATAGATTTGTGCCATTTGAATTGATGGATGTTGCAGGACTTGTTGCAGGCGCATCGGAAGGAAAAGGATTGGGGAATGAATTTTTAAGCGATCTTGCTGCTGCTGATGCATTTATTCATGTGGTTGATATGTCTGGAGAATATGATGGAGAAGGAAAACCGACTGAAGGCTACAATCCAGGGAATGATATTCGCATCATTGAAAAGGAGCTTGATTTGTGGTATTCTGGGTTGCTGAAAAAAGTGTGGTCTGTGTTCAGCAGAAATCTTGAGATGCAGAAGCAAAAATTTGAATCTGCAATTGCCAGACAGTTTTCAGGATTAAAGGTCAATGAGGATGATGTTAGGCATGTTGTTTTGAAAGGAAAATTCAATATTGAAAAACCTTCTTCCTGGAACAATGAAGAATTATTTAGATTTGCGCAGGCTTTGCGCAAAGCGACAAAACCAATGATAATTGCAGCGAATAAAATTGACACTTTCCGTGGACCTGAAAATTTTGTCAAAGTGAAAGAAGAATTTGATTATCCAATTGTTCCTTGTTTTTCTGATGGAGAGCTGGCATTGAGAGAGGCGGATAAACATGGAGTCATTGATTATATCCCTGGGGAAAAAAGTTTTGAAATCAAAAAAGAGCTTGGAGAGAAACAGAAAAATGCGCTTAATGCAATTCAAAAAGTTATGGATGAATTTGGAAGCACCGGAATCCAGGAAGTTTTAAACAAAGTTGTTTTTGATGTTTTGCAGTATATTTGCATTTATCCTGCTGGAGCAAAATTGAGCGATAGCAAGGGAAATGTTCTTCCAGACTGCTTTTTAATGAAGAAAGGTTCAACTGCATTGGATTTTGCTTTCAAATTACATACTGATATAGGCAGGGACTTTGTAAAAGCAATTGACATACGCACAAAACAAGCAGTTGGGAAGGATTATGTTTTGAAGCACTGTGATGGTTTAGAAATCTTAACTAAATAGATACTTATACTGGTATTTATGGGCAAACATTTATATAGTATTGGTTTATTAATGATACATATGGTTCAAATAAGAGACAATCTAGAATTTGAAATAATATTGGTTTTGCTTAAAGGGAAATTTCATTTAAGGGAAATATCCAGAATCTTAAAAGAGTCTCATGCAACAATATTGAGAAAAATTAATTTGTTGACAGAAATGAATATTTTGGATTATAAAAAAGAGGGAAAAAATAATGTTTATTTTATAAAGAAAAATATTGTTGCGAGACATTTTATTTATCAGGCTGAGCATTATAAATTGCTTAAAATTATTAAAAAATATCCTAAATTGGCTATTATTCTTGGCGATATTTCAGAAAAAATAAGAGAAGATATAATAATCCTTTTTGGCAGTTATGCCAAGTTTTCAGCTAAAGAAGATAGCGATATTGATATTTATGTAGAATCAAACAAAAATGAATTAAAAAATAAGTTAAAGCAAATTAGTTCTAAAATAAGCCTTAAAATGGGAAAATTTGATTCTAATTCATTGTTAATAAAAGAAATAATAAAAAATCACGTTATATTGAAAGGAGTTGAAAAAATATATGACAAAACAGAGTTTTTTGATTAGATTGAATAAAGAAAGCAAGATTGAAATTGTGGAACCTTCGGAAGAGATGAAGGAATCATATTTACATAAAGCAGAAGACTGTCTTAAGTCTGCAAAAGTTCTATTAGAAAACAAACTGTATGAAAATTCAGTAATAAATGCTTATTATACTATGTATAATTCCTTGACTGCTTTATTGTTTAAGTCAGGTATAAAATGTGAAAATCATAGTGCTTCTATAATCTTGCTTGAAATTCTTTTTGAAGAAAAGGAATTATCAAAAGTAATCCAAGAAGCAAAAGAAGAACGATTGGACAAACAGTATTATATAGATGATCAAAAAAATATAAACAGAAATGAAAAATCAACGAAAGAACTTATAATAAAAGCCGAAGATTTTTTTATCAAAATAAGATTAGTAATAAATAAAGTTTCTGTGCAGGATATAAAAGAATTAAGAAGCAAGTTGAATAATCTGTTTAATAAAATATAAGATGATAGTCAATGTTTCAGTTAAAGTGAATTCTAATGAAAACAAACTGATAAGAATATCTGAAACTGAATACATTGCAGAAGTTAAAGAGCCTGCTGAGAAAAATAAGGCAAATGCAGAATTGATAAGAATGCTAAGCAAAGAGTTCAATTCTTCATATAAGAAAATAAGAATAAAAAATCCTAGATTTAGGAAAAAGATTGTTGAAATAGATTTATAAACAGTCTTTAATGTGCGAATTAATGACAAAAGTTAATAGAAAATTCAAATTTGACCTTGAAGATTTTGGAAATGATATTGCAGGACTTGGAAGTGCTTATTTGACGTTTGGGAGCTGGCTGGCTTTAAATGTTGGAAAAGATTATGCGATGAGCGTTGAAGTTGACAGAAAACAGAGACGCAATCCTTTTAGCAGGCGAGATGTTGTTTCAAGAGTAGTTGGCA
>JBBTAG010000079.1:0-3161 GCA_038044345.1 Nanobdellota archaeon | reverse complement strand
CAATATAATTGTTGGCGGGTCTTGCAGGGTCTTCCAAACTTCTCAAAACTACTGCATTATCATCTTCATAAGTGCCAGTCAAGTAATCGGGGAGTTTGTCAGATAATTCGAGAAAATTATACAAATTGCCCAATCTTGTGCCTTCAAGAGACATTCTATCAAGTAATGCTCTTGCAAAGATGTTTGAACCCTGAAGTTCTCCATTAGAATTTATTGAATAAACATTTAATGTTTTCTTAGCTTTTGGATTAAATCCAGCTCTCGCTTTTTCATACGCTCTGAATCTTTCTCTTGCCGAATCGCCATGGAGTTTTCTTATCCTCTCAACATTTCTAAATAAAATTATTCCGTCATCTTGTGGATTTTCCATAATTTCCATAGAAATCTCGCCTTTTTAAACTTTTCGCCTTTGTTACTATTAAATAGTTACGATTGATGATTATGAAAATTGAAAAAGGCAACGCTGATTTAATATCTCAACAAATAATAAGGTTTAATACAAACTTTAAAGAAATGTCAATAACTTTCTTCTTGAGCACCTCGAAAATTATGAATTAATTTTTTCAGGTTTGACAAAGTTGAGGTTTTGCCCTGCAAAAGGTTTAATAAACTTCAATTCTAATGTTAGATATGGTTAAAAAAGATGTAAAGGAAAAGAAAGATAATAAAGGGATAACTGTAGATAAGGATGATTTTTCTGAATGGTTTACTCAGCTGATGTTAAAAGCAGACTTAGCAGATTATACTGATGTTTCTGGGTGCATAGTTTTCAAACCTGGAAGTTATGAATTATGGGAAAAAATACAAAAAGAAACAGATAAAAGATTTAAAAAAATGGGAATAAGAAATACATATTTCCCTATTTTTATTCCGGAAAAGCATCTAAACAAAGAAAAGGAGCATGTTGAAGGCTTTTCTCCTGAAGTTGCCTGGGTAACCCAAGTAGGAAATACAAAATTATCTGAAAGACTTGCTATCAGACCTACCTCTGAAACAATAATGTATCCTTCTTATTCTAAATGGATAAGATCTTGGAGAGATCTGCCTCTTAAATACAATCAATGGAATAATGTTGTAAGATGGGAATTTAGTCATCCTGTTCCTTTCTTTAGAACTAGAGAATTTTTATGGAATGAACTTCATACTGCAATAGCGACTGAAAAGGAAGCTATGGAGGAAGGATTTAACATTCTTGATATCTACAAAGAAGTTTGTGAAAAATATCTTGCTTTGTATGGACTTTCTGGAAGAAAGACTGAAAGTGAAAAATTTGCTGGTGGAGTTGCTTCATTCAAGCTCCATTACATAATTCCTACTGGAAGAGTCATTGAAGGCCCTTGCTTCCATTATGATGGGCAGAGATTTGCAAAGGCATATAATATTAAATTTTTAAACAAGAAGGGAAAAGAAGAATATGTTTGGCAGAATACATATGCCATAAGCACTAGAATGCTTGGAACAATGTTTGCTATACATTCTGATGATAAGGGCATTATTATTCCTCCTAAAATTGCAATTAATCAAATTGTTATTGTCCCCATATTATTTGATGATTCAAAAGAAAAAGTGCTGAAAGAAGCAAATAAGATTGCAAAAGAATTATCTGAATTTGGAGCATTTGTTGATGAAAGAGATAATTACAAACCAGGTTTCAAATTTAATGAATGGGAGTTGAAGGGAATTCCATTGAGAATAGAGATAGGGCCTAAAGATATGGAAAAAAATAAGGTTGTATTAATAAGAAGGGATAATTCCGAGAAAAAAATAGTTGATATGAAACATGTCAAATCTGAGTCTGATAGAATTTTAAATGAAATTCAAGATTCACTTTATAAAAAATCCAAAAAGTTATTTGAATCAAAAATTGACCATGCTGATAAAATTGACAGGTTAAAAAAAATAATTTCTGAGAAAAAAGTTGCCCTTTCTCCATTATGCAAAAATATCGAGTGTGAAGAATCAATAAAATATGAGACTGGCGGAGCAAAGGCAGTGTTTATATCTGAAGATAAAGTAAAGAACAATGATAAATGCATAATTTGCAGCAAAAAAGCAGATTATCTGGTTTACATTGGTAAAACTTACTGATAAAAACAATTAAAAACATTCCTTTTCTTTGAGAAATATGGCAGAACTTAATTTTAATCCTGGTGATGAAGTGCGCCTTCGTTTGGCACTTGAAGAGATTGACGGCAGCGTGTTGGAAAGTCCTGATAATGGAATAATATTACTTAAATTAAAATCTGGGTATAACATTGGAATTCCAAAAGAAAATATCCTTGCTGGAAGAGCTTTGAAAAAATTTAAATCTACACAGGAAAAAAAAGTTGAGATAAAAAAGAAAGAGGGAAAACCTTCAATAGGACTTGTTATAACTGGTGGAACAATTGCCGCTAAACTTGATTCTAAAACTGGGGGAGTGAAATGGCTGACTGATGTAGGCGAATTTTTGAGGTTTTATCCTGAACTTACTGAAATTGTTAATATAAAAAAAATAGAAGTTCCGTTTATGATTGCGAGTGAATCAATGACAAGCGAACATTGGATTAAAATTGCTTCTGCAATTAAACCAATGTTAGACGATAATGAAATTAAAGGAGTCATTGTCACACATGGAACTGACTTTTTACACTACACGAGTGCAGCGTTATCATTTTTCTTAAAAAATTTAAACAAACCGGTTGTTTTAACATATAGCCAGAGAAGCATTGACAGAGCATCTAGTGATGCAAATTTGAATTTGCAATGCGCTGCAAGAATGGCCGTTTCAGATTGCGCGGAAGTGATGCTTGTTGGACATGCCTCAACAAATGATAATTATTGCTATGCTTTACGAGGAACAAAGGTGAGAAAAATGCATTCATCCAGAAGAGATGCATTTAAACCTATAAATACCGAGCCTATTGCGAAAGTTTTTCCTGACAAAGTTGAATTTTTATCAAAATTTAAAGCAAGACATTCTGGAAAAGCAGAGATTGACACATCATTCAGTGATAAAGTTGCTCTTGTGAAGTTTTATCCAGGGCAAGATTCAAGTATCCTTGATTTTTATGCATTGAAATATAAAGGACTTGTTGTTGAGGCTGCTGGATTGGGACATTTACCAGTTTCTGAATCTGGAAACAATTGGATTCCAACACTGAAAAAACACATTAAAAATG
>JBBTAG010000078.1:0-1397 GCA_038044345.1 Nanobdellota archaeon | reverse complement strand
TTCAATAATTTCAAAAAAATTAGCAGCGGGCAGCAAATACCTATTAATTGATATTCCGTATGGCCCAGGGGCAAAGGTAAGTCAGTTTGAAGCAAAAAAATTAAAATCAAAATTTTTAAAGGTAACAAACTACTTTAATATAAATACTAGGATTATGCTTACAGACGGAAGTCAGCCTATTGGAAATGGCATCGGACCAGTTTTAGAAATGTTAGACATTCTTAGAGTTTTAAAAAGAGATTCTCCCCCAAAAGATTTGGAAAACAAATCAGTTTTTCTGGCAGGAGAAATACTAGAGCTTGTCGGAAAAGCAAAAAAAGGTAAAGGAAAAATTATTGCATTGGAAGTTTTAAACTCAAAGAAAGCTTTAAAGAAATTTGAAGAAATTATTTCTGTCCAGGGAAAGAAGAAAGGGCAATTAAAATTGTCCAAATATAGTCATTTAATAAAATCGAACAAAGAAGGATATGTGCAGGCAATAGATAATAAAAAAATTAATCACCTAGCAAAATTATTAGGCTGCCCGATTGACAAAGGTTCTGGAATTTTTTTGCACAAACATAAAAAAGATAAAGTAATCAAGAAAGAACCAATAGTAACACTTTATTCAGAATCTCGAGGCAAGTTGAATGAATCAATAAAATATTTTCATTCAGCGAATCCTTTCGTTATTAAATGACAAAAAACATAACAAATATATTTAAATATCACTTATTCTACAAAAAGCCATGATGAAGAAGGGAGACTATCTTGGTGAGTTATCAGATTATATAAAAAAGAACCTCAGAAAAGGATATACAAAAGAATCATTGAAATGGGCATTAGTAAGTCAGGGCCATTCCAAATTAGAAGTTGAAAAAGCATTAAAAAAGGTTGAAGCAGATCTTTCAAAAGAGGCACCAGTTTTGAAAACAAAGCCAGAAATTACCTATGATGTTGTTGAACCAAAGAACGCGATTTTAGAGGAAAAAAAGTCATTCTGGAAGAGGATATTTGGGTTATAATCAGTTAAATATATAAGACTGTTGTTTTAATACAAATCATGGACATAAAAGAATTAAGAAAGTCATATGAAACATTGGCAAAAAAGCACAAATTGCCCAATTTTGAATATCTAAATGAAAATTTTGAAATTGATAAAATAGAAAAAGATACGGAATGCATTTTGCGCATAATTAGAAAGGTGATGATGGAAAAAGTAGTAAACTCATTAAGCTTCCTAGAACTGCTGGTTAATCCTTCAAATACACCAAGAATATATCTTGCGTATGCGCACTCAATTTCTGCAGAGGATAGAAAAATAATTGAAGAAATTTATACTGCCTTAGGAAACATAAGCCTTATTTCTTTAGATTTGGAGATTGATTATTCTGAAAAAAGTGAAGCAGAAATGATAA
>JBBTAG010000077.1:0-17483 GCA_038044345.1 Nanobdellota archaeon | reverse complement strand
ATTTCTCCGAAATTGTTTTGCTTCGTGCAAAAAACGATATTTGACCTAACTTTCAATTATTCTAATTATCTTCAAAAAAATTTAATTTGCAACAAGCGACTTAAAAGCAGAGGATGGCAAATGCTCGCTTGCATCAAGTATCTCAATGCCCAGAACTTTTCCATTTTTGTCCAAGTCTATGTTAACAGAGTCATTTAATGAAATTGTCTCCGCTACTTCTCCATTTCCTATTTCCTTGAAATAGATGTATGCAGCATCAGCTTCTTTGTCAAATTCAGTTCTCATGTTTACATAACACTAATCACCTTTATATATTTATCTTTGCCAGCGTAGACAATTTTTACTCTTTTATCGCCGTACTTCTTCATTGCCTCTGTTTTTTTGCCTTTTTGAACAGTATAGTCGGGCATTTCGATAGTTTCTTGAATCTGTTTGAAACTAATTGCTCTTTGAGCCATCCTCTTTTTTGCGTGGTCTGTTAATATGATAGTCACTTGTCTAATAGCATTGTAAGGGTTATAAATTTTTCTTCGCTTTTCTTTATATTGCCTTGAAAGTTCGTTTACAGCGTAGGATTAGACGAAAACATAAATCTGCCGAATGTAAATGTTAAACAATAGTCGGTTAAAATGCTCATCTTTTTTCCTTCGTTCCGTTTAAGCCACTAAAGAAAACAATACGCTTCGCGTTTAATCCAGCTTAAACGAAATTTCTAAGATATAATAAAAAGAAGTTGTTCTCCCACCCAATAGAGCACGCATACAGGGGGCTGACGACGGATGACAAAATGCTAGAATTTCATTTCTGGAAGATAAGAAAACTTGTATTCATTAGTATACTGCATAAACTCATAATCTCTAATAATTTCACCAAACTGTCTTCTTAATTCTTCTATGCACTTATAAAATTCCTCGTTATTTTTGACTTGAAATTCTGTTTCTATATCTGCTCCACCTACTAATTCCGTTGTATAAACTGTACTTGAATGATTATGAAGATACTGTAATAATTTATCTTTTTTTTGAGAGGTTAAATTCTGTAATTTGATATGTAATTTAAAGTAAGCATATCCTAATTTCCCAATATTTAGAAAAGAACGAAAACCTAAAATTATTCCTTTCTTAATTAAATTCTTTATTCTATATCTTACAATCATTTCAGTAGAATTTATTTTTCTTGCAATATCTACTGTTTTCATTCTTGCATCTTTTAATAAAACTTCAAGAATTTTGTAATCATTTTCATCAATTTTTTCTATCTTGTAATCCTTTCTTGAAGAAAAACCCATTATTTCTGCTTTAGAGGTTTTATTTTTATTCTCGATTAAGTAATCTCTATGATAATGCCACATTCTTGTTACTATTGAAACTTCATATCTTTCAATATATGAGCTAAATTCAAGAATAAATTTATCAAGAATATCTTTAAAATCATAGACATTTTTGCAGAATATTCCCGTGTTTAAATCCCATTTTCCTTCAACTTTTGTAACCCAACTTGCTCTTTCATTCAACCAATCAATGATTTCTTTCTCTTTTTGTAGATTGATATTTTGAAACTTAAAGAAAGTTCTGTACCAATCATATCCTAACTTCATAGTATTAAGAATAGTCATAAAGTAATTTATGTATCCTTCACTCATTAGCTTTTGGATTCTGTATCTTGTTGCTTCTCTGCTTAAGCCCACCTTTCTGGATATCTCTTTATCTGTCTGCCTCGCATTTAAATCTAATTCATACAATATCTTCCTGTCTTTCAGATCTAATTTTTCCATATTATAACATTAACGATAAATAAGTATTTAAATTTATTGTTTTTGGTTAATTTTAAAGCAAAACATATATGAATATGATAATTCATTACTTAATTATGACAACAAAAACAAGACAAACAACAAGAGAAGAAGGTAGCTTTGAAGAAAAACTTAGAAAAGTTATTGGTGTAAGCGATGTTAGTAGGAACTCTAAATGTGGATTAATTAGACAATATCTCGCTACCGTGCTTTCTTCGAAACAACTATACAACCAAGTGGCAATGAGGGCTAGAGGATTACTTTTGTTTAGTGCATATCTAGACGACTGGAACCTTCATGTCGGTTACTTAGGTCTTACAACCGATTCTCAGCTATTAAAAAGTCTAAAAAGCGAATATGAGCTTAGTGGGGAATTAGAAATAAAAAGATTGAGAAAACATGAATTACTTTTAGTTAGTTTATGTAAATCAACTTGTGATGCTTATAACCCAACTATTGATTCATTAATTACTCCTAAGACAATTTTAGAATACTCGTCACTTCCAATTATAAAAGAGCACATTAAAGATTTTCAGATAAGCCCTAGGAGTCTAGAAAGAGAAATATTTGAAGCAGTTCGTGATGTAAAATCTGAGCAATTATTTTAGTAACTGATATTACAGAAAAAATAACCCAAATAAAATGTTCCATCCAGCCTGCCCTTTCTTTTTAAAAAACCTCAAAGCCTAAAAAACCGAAAGGTTTATAAAATCTACATATGTATACAATTGTATATGGAAACAACAATAAGACTTAATCAAACAACAAAATCAGAATTAGATGCTTTTAAACAATACAAAAGCGAAAGCTATGATGAATTAGTGAGAAAGCTCATCTATTTGGCTAAATTGAGTGAAAAGAAACCTAAGCTAAGTCAGAAAACTATCATAGAGATAAAAGAAGCAAGAGAAAGAATTAAGAAAGGCGAATTCTATACAGAAGATGAAGCTAAGAAAATTCTTGGCTTGTAAAAAAGATGTATGAACTCAAATTTGATAAGAAAGCTACTGATTTCTTGAATAAACTAGAGAAGGATGATAAAGAGAGAATATGGGACAAACTTCAGCAATGCAAATTAAATCCGTTTCATTTTCTTGAGCATCTTGAAGATATTGATGGTTACAAGTTGAGAGTTGGAGATTATAGAGTGATTGTTGATGTTGATAGAGTTAACCAAATTTTGCATATTCTAAAAGTAGGGCATAGAAAGAATATTTATGAAAAATAGCTAGAAATTTCCCACCCAACCCTCCCTTTCTTTTTCTAAAAAAGAACCAAAAAAAGTCAGCCCCCTCACGAACGAAAAGTGCGTGCCAGATTATAGCTTCCCACCCAACAACTTCTAATTATAAACGATAGCTTAGAAATTACACAAAAGAAAAGATTTTCGCACAGATTTTGTAACTCGAGGATGTTTCGTACATCACTCGAGGTTTTCATTCTGAAAACCCGCCTAATCACTATTGAACGGCAACTGCTTTGTTTTATCCTATCAGACCGCCGAAAAATAGTTAAACTTGAACAAATAATAACTATTAGGGTCTTTTGGTAAAACCTATGACCCCAAAAGCTTCAAAGAGGATGGGGTCTCTTTGTCGGAACGATGTTGCTCGGAGAATTTAGGTCATCAGGGCAACACACCCCAATTTTTATTCATCCGTGAAGATAATTTACGATTTATTCCAACCTTTTGGAATCTTAGCCTTTGAAACACAACTTTTATGCACCCAAAATCCTTTCCACTGATAATATATTTTTCCCTCATTCTTTATGGGTTTTATAAAACTTATTACTTTGTTCTTATTATTTAGTTTGTCTAGATGCTTTTTGCAAACTAAGCATTTAATAAAACGGTATTTTTTATACTTCTTGTCAGATAGTATCCTCAAAATAGCATCTTTCTCTCTTTTTAGTTTTGGCATGCATGAATAATTGTGTTCCAGGACAGGTCTGAATCTTTTCTTTAACAAATCTTTATACAGATACTTGTCACAATCAATATCATTACACTTGCCGTCTAGAGCCCAATCTATTTCATCTAATTTATCAGTCAGTAAATAGTATTCTTCTCTTTCTTTTTTTGCCATATTGTTTTTTGTATAATATTATAGAAAAATTTCTAATTTGTTGCAATAAGTGACTTAATTGAAGAAGATGGTAGATGTTCGCTTGCATCAAGTATCTCGATGCCTAAAACCTTGCCGTCTTTGTCTAGGTCTATGTTAACAGAGTCATTTAATGTTATAGTCTCTGCTACCTCTCCATTTTTTATTTCTTTGAAATATACATATGTCGCGTCAGCTTCTTTATCAAATTCTGTTCTCATCTTAATTTTTTTAAAATCCAAAAGTTAAATTTATTGCAATGTTTCAACTACAACACGCGAAAAGAAGTCTTTAGGCATATGTTTGCTCACTGCTAGCAATTCAATTCCAATTACATTTCCATTTTTATCCATGTTTAGTACAGTGTGCTTATCAATAATCTTCACCTTGCTAAATTTCTCATCAGTAAGCTTCACATACATTGCATCGGCATCAGGATCATATGTTACTTTCATAATGGATATAATGTGATTACTTTTATATAGTTTTGCTTTTCATAGACGACCCATGATTCCTTGATTTGTCATCTTTTGTGCATAATAAAGGTCGTTTATTTTTTGAGTTTTTTCTGGATATTTAAGAGTGTTTATCACATCATCTTCGCTGATGCCTCTTTCTAACATTTGTTCTTTCGCGTGTTTTGTAAATATAATATTCACCAATAAAGTAAGTTTGCAGCTATTATAAATTTTTCTTCGCTATTCAATTTTTAGATTGAAAGTTCTTTTAGCTTGTAAGATTAAATGAAGAAATGCAATTTATGATGTATATATTGAATATTGAAAAAAGTTAAAAGTGCAATTTTTTTATTTATTTATATGGTTGAACGAGCAGTGAGAGAGAAACTATTGTATGTTGATGCGCATTATGCTAATTCTAGAGGAGAAATTTACATTCATGGACGCGAAAGAATAAAAATGATAAAGTCAGAACTAGAATCTTGTTTTGAAATAACTTTTATGGAAGATCTTACGCCACTTGTTATGGATGTTCTGTTGAGAGTATCAAAAAACGGTGAACGGTTTGATGCACTATTAACCCATTTCCCTTATGATAAAGCGGAAGTAGTTAGGAGGGGAAATGATGATATGGAAGCATTTTATAGAAGGGTATATGGCAATTCTCTTCAGATTATCAAAAGAATAAGGGAAAATCATTGTAGCTTACCAATAGTTGTTTACACTGGTTCCAGCACTGGTGAAAAAGCAGATCCTTCGACAACTGTTGTTTGCAGAATTCTTGCAGATTCTGGAGCTGATGATTTTTTGTTTAAATCAGATGATGGTTTTGCAGATGCAAAAAAAATCAGATGCGCTCTTGAAAAGGCAATACAAATAAGAAGTACGCCCGCAGGTTAGGTTGAATATTTTTGAATATGCTTCAATATACTGAAATATATTTCATATTGACGGAAGTTAAATTGAAAGTTTGTCTGATTATGTTAGGAGATATATACAATGACTGCGCAATTATTGGATTTGACGGAATCACACCAACGCATGGTTTCTTTTGAAGATAGAATTGCATTACCATGTTTTGCAGGTTCATATTGTCATATCAAAGGTCCAGTGTATGTTCCAAAAAAAATGGTTGGAGAAGATGGAAGCTGTATTGAAGCCAAGCCTTTAGGATTTGAGGGCGACGGTTTCTTTGTGAATTCTGGAAGAAAATTTTATCACAAGAGAGAATGTTGGGTGGGTATTTGTGAAGAAGATTAGTTTTAAAAAAGAGTTTTTTGTTTTGAGCCTTTTATCAAATCATCAAAGTTTTTTCCTAATAAAGAGAGAACTTGGTTTGCTATTGGAGCGATTTGTTTTTTAATATAGTGCTCATAATCTAATTTGTGCTTTAGTTTTTGAATTGGTTCTGGGCCATTTGTTGTAATGTAATATTGAATTACATTTGAATCAAGTGTGTCGAGCAAACGAGCTGCCTTTACATGTGGAGGGGTCGTTTTTGTGTACTCAGAAAGATTTTTCCTTATTGATTTTCTGTACACTAAAAGAGAGTCTAATTTTCCTTCGTTTATTTTCTTTATGTAATCTTTAATGAACTTTTCAATTGGTTCATTGTGGAACGTTTTTGTTAATAATTCTCGTTGGAATTCTTGAGCTGCATCGGTCCAGTCGCCTCTTATTGCTTCTAGTCCAACAATTTCTAATTCTTCTTTTCCATTTACTATTTTAAGGCCGGCATATCTCTTTTTTGCTGCAAAAGTTTCTTTATCCTTCTTTTCTCTTGTTTTTGGAAACATTAATGACAAATATAGCTTTTCAAATTGTAATTCTAAGTATGAATCACGATTGTAATTGTCTTTAACATACTTTTTATAGTAATTATTGATGTAAGATTCTATTTCTTTTCCTAGTTTTTCAGCTTCTTTTTCTGAAAGGTTTGAAGCGATAAAGCAACTGTCAGTATCTTGATAAATAACTTTAACTTTAAATTGGCTTTCAATTTCCTGTGCGGTGTGTTGAATAATAAATCTTGCGAAATTAGTTATTGCACTTGCCATGTCAAAGTTGAAATATCTGCAGTTTGGGCTTGCAAGGACACCCCAGAAAGAGTTCATAATTATTTTTATTGCATAGTTTGACAACTCGCGTTTTTCTTTCTTCGCTTGCTCTCTTGCAAAATGCAGCTTTTTTATTATTTCAGGTAAAATTCCATCACTATTTTTGAAATATGCCCCATTTGGGGATTTTATTGCATTTTTCTCTGCTTTTTCTAGAAATGATGAGGGATCTATGTTAAAAGTGTTTAGAACTGAAGGATATAGAGATTTAAAATCTAAGACTAAAACATTTTTATATATTCCTGCTTCTGGAAGTTTGACGTAACCACCTATAATTTTTGTTTCTTTGTTAATAAAATGCGTAGTCGGCGAAACAAGTTTTCTTTTGTGTGCTTCTCTAATGTACAGAGAATCAAATGCTAAGATTGATGCAGTTAGTTTGTCTAATTGCATACCTGTTAATTGAGTTCTTTCTATTGCAAGTTCAATCATTTTTGTTTCTTTAACAATGTCATAGGCAAGTTTACAATCTAAGATATTGTAATCAACAAGTTTTTGTTGGTCTTTTTTGTATAATTCTTCTATTTCTTGATGTCTTTGTTTGCCTTTCAAGAGTTTTCCAGTTTTCAGTATTGCTTGGGCAACATCCTCAAGAGTATATGAATCAAATTCAGCCTTTTTTATTGAAGGTGCTTCTTGGATAAACGGATCTCTTATGAGATTTAATGCATCTAATACCTGTCTTCCCGGAACATTTGCTGTTGATGACCTGAAAAAGTTTGATTCTATTCTCAATGATGCTTCGGCATTTGTTCTTCCAATGTTAAAAGGTATTTTATGTTTGTTAAACAAAGATTTTAAATAAACAAGATCAAAGTCGATCATGTTCCAACCAGTTATTATGTCCGGATCTTGTTTTAGCAGTTCAGATTTGAATTTTTCTAAGCATTCCTGCTCATTTTTACAGGAAATTGCATTTTTTAGTTTTTCTTTGGAAACGATAAAGTTTTTTTGGTAATTCTCTCCGTATATGCCTATACAAAATAATGTGTTTAATGATTTATCTGATTCAATGTCTATGGAAATTGTTTTTAATTTTGGTTTGAATTCTGCTGGTTTTATCGACGGATTTTTGTAAACTCTATCTATCAATTCAGATGATTCATGTTCACCTTCAATTTCAATGCAGGAAAGAATATTATTATCCATTAAAAATCTTTGAACTGGCTTAATATCTGCTTCATAGGTGTCTATTTTCAGGTCATGCAATTGGCTTGGCAGCTTGTTCAATTCTGTCTGGTTTTTCGCAGATATTTTTATTATTTTTTCGAATTTGAAATTCGTGAAATCTGTATCCTCTATAAAAAAGTCCTTAAGCAGCTTTTTGGCTTTTTTTTCATCCTCTTTTCTTATGAAAAAATATGGGGTTAGGGGATGCAATGAAGCGAAGGATTGCCCGTTTTCCAGTCTTCCAAATAGCTGAATTTGTGTTTTTTCTTCTATATTTACGTAATCTGCATCAACGATGTAAGCTTTCATGTTTTTATTATGTATTTAGGATTTTATAAGTTATCTATTATCTTGAAGAGTTTTTGTTAATAGCACAGTTACTAATAAGTAGTAACAAATAGAAAGGTTTAAATATATGCGGTCACTTGGTATATTATGAATTACAGTGCGAGTCGAATGTTCAAGAAATTGAGAAATCCAAGTTTGGATCATGGTAAGTTTCGTGGTCTTTGTGAAAAAAAAGGAGTTACTATAGACATAGCCCATGATTTGTTTGCATATATTCCGAAAAAAAGAGAAATTTTGCGAGATTCTGGGAGAACAGTTCTTTATGCTGAAGGTGGCAGAGTAGTGTATGTTTCTGATGCATCGGAAGGAAGAATAGGAAACGTTTTTAGGAAAGATTATGATTCTGTATATGGAAGAGTTGAAGATGAGATAGAACAATCCTCTTCTGCTCCAAGAGATGTTGGCAAATTGGTTTCCCAGGAAGAAGCACAGAGATTGTTTAAAGAACTTAAGGAAGCAGCCAAATAAACAACGTTTATTAATTCTTTATACCCTATATTTTTATGGGTTTACAGATAGGGGACATTGTATCCAGAAAGGAAGTCAAATTTGAGGATTTGAAGGGAAAAATCATAGCAGTAGACGCTTTCAACGCACTTTATCAGTTTTTAACTTCAATAAGACAGCCTGATGGGACGCCTTTGATGGATTCTAAGGGCAGGACAACGAGTCATTTGTCTGGACTTTTTTATAGAAATATTGCTCTTCTTTCTGAGGGCATAAAGTTGATATATGTTTTTGATGGAGAGTATCATTCTTTGAAGGGAAAGACTCACGAAATTAGGCAGGAAGCTAAAGATGCTGCCAAAGAAAAATATGAATCTGCTGTTGAAGAGAAAGATATTGAGGCGATGGGCAAATATGCTCGTGGATTTGTCAAATTAAGTGCTGAAATGATTTCTGAAAGCAAAGAATTGCTGCAAGCGATGGGAATTGCTGTTGTTCAAGCACCAGGGGAAGGAGAGATGCAATGTGCTGAAATTGTAAAATCTGGGCAGGCTTATGCTGTTGGCAGTCAAGATTATGATGCTCTCGCTGTCGGCGGAAAGAGGTTAATTCAAAATTTAACTCTTTCAAGAAAGAGAAAAACTGCCTCTGGTTTCATTTATATTGCGCCTGAAATGATTGAATATGAGAAGGTTTTGAATGATTTAGCTATTGATGCAGATCAGTTGATTTGTCTTGCAATTCTTGTTGGGACTGACTTTAATCCTGGAGGTATTAAAGGCATTGGGCCAAAAAAAGCACTTGCTCTTGTAAGACAAAAAAAATATCCAGTACAGATATTTAAAGAAGTTGAAGAAAGACTCGATTTTAATTGGCAGGATGTTTTTGAAATATTCAAAAAACCAAATGTGAACAGGGAAAAGGTTGAATTTCCAAAGTTTGATGAGCAAAAGATAAAGGAAATTCTTGTTGAGAGGCATGATTTTTCAGCTGAAAGAGTTGAAAATCAGTTTGCCAAGATGAGAGACGTCAAGAGGCAGAGTGCTCAGAAGACGCTGTTTTGATTTTTTATATTTCTGGATATTCTTTGATTTCTTTTTTAGAGACAATATCCTCAATGTCCTCTTCGAGAAGAGTTTTTCTACCTTTTATCACAATAATTTCTTTCAGGACAATTCCCATTTCTTCAATTTCTTTTCTGATTAATAAATCAATCTTCTTTAATGCTCTAGGGCTTATTCTGTTTATGCCATAACTTTTAAGAAGTGCAAGCAAATTATTTCGCTTTATTAATGTGTTATCGGAAGACTTATTATTTTTCATTTTTAGTTAATGTATTAATATATGACTCTTTGTGAATTTTATATTGAATTCAATTAGAAATTTCTCGAAGATGTATTCTGCGTTTGTTGGAACATTAAAGACTTGGTTGGCTATCCATTCTCCTCCGTATTCTTTAACCATCCCCTTATTTTTGCCGCTTCCTTTTAATAGTCTGACAATCTTGACTTTTATTGATGGGGTAAGGGATGATAATGAATAATAAAAAAGAACTTTGCTCCTAAATCTTAATAATTCTGCTAAGGGCTTATTATTCTTCAAACTATGCCCTTCCCTGAGCAAAGTATTTATTAAAGATGGAGGTTTTATGAAAAATTCTTTGGGTCTTATAATGCTTATATGAAATCCATTAATTGTTTCAATGTCTGTTTTTTCCGTAATCAATGCTATGTCTATGTCATTTGGATTGCTTTTTCCTTTAACAACGGAGCCAAAAAGAATAACATCTAAGACATCTTTATTTTTTAAATATGCCGCAAGCTTGCTTTTAATTTTTGATATATTTTTTAAGTTCTTTTGCATATTCTTCAATTGCAATGGCATCCTCTCTTGTGAGTCTTAGATTATACGAATTTCTATAGATTTCAAATAATTTTAATATTTTCTCATAAACTTCTTTAAAATATTTCTTTAAAATATTAAATCTTTCATTGTGATTTTTTGGCAGAATTTTAATTTCTTCATAGATCAGATAATCGCAAAAATTACTTATTGCCTTAAAAAAATCAGAAACTGCCGCATTCCATCTCTTCTTTTTTACATTGTCCTGACCGGATTCAAAGAATTCCAGAGCATTTTCTATCAGTTCTTTCATAATATGTTATCTGATTATCTAATATTTAAGCTTTTCGGATAATGCATTAATTTTATAATAAAATGTTTATTGTTTGTACTCTTCTCAGATGTTGGTGCTTTGTGCGTTTTATGAAGTGCATAAAGTACTACTTTATGCATGGTCTACAGTGCGTAAAGTTTTGTTCTTGAGGATTGTTGATATTGAGTGAAAATGCACGGAGAGGGAGGTTTTAAGACAGTTGTCTTTAACTGATTGAGACAATTGTCTCAATATAGAAATCTTTATAAAGACAGTTGTCTTAATTATTTCATGGTTGATAAAGAAGTAAAAGATGAAATTGAAAGTGCTTTAAAAGATCCAAACGGCATAGTTTCTCATCAAAAAAGACTTGCTTTTTGTTTGTCTTTAGGAACTACTTTTTTGTTGGAAGACTATTTGAATAAGAAGAATGTTTTGAAAAAGGGATTAAAGATAAATCATCAATGGTTTAAGAAGAGTAAGAAGAATATTAAAGAAATCTTATCTGAAAGGATAACCTGTCCAGTCGAACAGTTGACTGAGTTGGACAATTTATTGGATTCAATTTATAAAATCGAGAGTAAAAGAAACGAATTAGCTTATGGCAAGGCATCAGATGAAAATACACTTAAAGAGCTGATATCACTCTATCTAAGTCTGGAGAAAGAGGCGGAAAATGAATAAACATCTAAGTTACGCAAGTTTTTTTGTTTCTTATTTATTAAATGAAATTCAAGATAAATCACTTATTAAAGATATAATTTTGTTTGGAAGTGCAGCGAGGGGAGAAGCAAGGAAGGATAGCGATGTGGACATTTTTATAGATGTTAAAAAAGATAATAAAAAGAATGAAGCAATTGTTTTAAGAATTGTTGAAAGCTTTTATGATTCTAAAGAATATTTATCTTTTAAGAATAAAGGCATCGATAATAAGTTAAATGTAATTATTGGAAAATTGGAAAATTTTAAGGATTTGAAAGAGAGTATTGAGAATCAGGGAATAGTATTATATGGACCGTTTAAATCGAGCAACGTTTCTGGAAGAAAGATGATTGTTGTATTTTGGGACAAAATAGGTTTGAATAGGGGGGCTTTTCTTAATCAAGTTTATGGTTTCAATAGCAAGGGAAAAAGATATTTGGGAGTAATTGATAAGCATGGTGGAAAGAAGCTTGGTAAAAGCAGCATTATGTTGCCAATAGAAAATAAAAATGCTATTTTTGATTTGATTAAGAAATACAAAGTAAGTGCTAAATTTATTGAAGTTTATGATGGGAGTTGAGGGGCATGATTTTTCAACTGAAAGAGTTGAAAATCAGTTTATCAAGATGAGAGATGTCAAGAGGCAGAGCGCCCAGAAGACGCTGTTTTAGGGTTTGCCACCGGCGCCTTTAATTTTTATATCATTAATTTTTTCAGTCAAATTTGCTTTTTCTTCTCTTCTGGCTTCATCTTCTTTTTTCTTATTTTTTCTATGGGTATCCCAAAGTTTTTTGCTTAATTTATTATAAATATACAATAACAGGATTGCAAATATTATTGACACCCAAATTATCCAGGTTTTCGTAAAAAGTGGAGTGAAAAAACTAACAATTTTACTGATTACTTTAAATTGTGCTGCAATTGCTGGAATAATAATTGCGACCCCCATTGCTGCCAATTTTGAGCCAAATGCTTCTTTGACTGGACGGTATATTATGACGACAAGTGCTATCCAAACTCCAAAAGATAAGAAGAATAGCCAGGAAAGTGAGTACTCTATTCCAATTAGAAGTTTGAATACTGGGCTTAGAGATGTAAGTATTTTGCTCATGCCTAGAAAAAATCTTCCAGTTTTGGTTTTCTCAAAAATCTTTGTCCATTCTTGCTTTAGATAAGCAGTTCTTGCATCTTCGTTTGAAACTGTATCAGCTGCATTGTTGAGTTTATCTATGTTTTCTTCCAAATTGTCTGCAATAGGAATTGTTTCTGCTTTTGCTGTTACCGACAGAAGGCTAGAAATTAATATGAAAAATAAAAGTAAACTTATTTTTTTATTCATAAATTGTTAAGAATATTGAAGTTTAAAAATCTAATTGGGTAAGCATTTAAACACTCATTGCACCCAAGTTTTTTTTAAGGTTGGAAATTTGCTTTTCAATATCTTTTCTTTGTTGGTCAGTTTGTGCATTGGCTAGGCTTGTTTGCAAGTCTTCTATTTTTGCTTTTATTCTATTTATCTCGGTTGAGTTTGTTTGCTCTAGAACTCTTGCGGCTTTACCCTTATTGAGCAAACCTTGAATTGTTCCATCAAATATTAATAGAAGAATACATGCAAGAGCTGTTAATGGATACATCCAGAGACCGATTGTACTTCCTCTTAGATTTTCGTTGGCGTAGTTATAGAACCATAATAAGATTACCGCAACGGCATATGTTACATAGAGTACTTTTCTTACGATTGGATTTTTAATTTTTGATCCAATCATAATTAAAACTACTAGAGGTAAAAGAAGAACTATTGTTGCAACCAAAGCACTTGAGGGAATTGCCATCGAACTTAAGAAGTTGTCCGGAAGGAATCTTATTCCTATAAGTGCTACAACCAATCCAATAACAAAATTAATCCAGCCCTTATCTCCAAATATATTGGCTACTGAAACAGTACCATATATCACCATAGTTACTAAAATAAAAGCAAGTATCTTAATTACAAACAATTCGCCAGTTTCATTCTCTGCCTGGCCCAATAATGTTTTGAATATTGGTTTTCCAACAGTTTTAATGCCATTTATAAAGTCAGTTATTCCTTTTGCGAGATCATCACCCATATTTGCAGATACTATGCCTGTTAGAAATATTGGTGCAATAATCAATGCAAATAATAGAAATGCTAATCCTCTTTTTCTCATGTTCTATTCAATTTTCTTCTATTTATAAATCTTTTTCTTTGAATTTTCCTTGGAAAGAGTGATAATCATCTGTTTTCTCAGATTTTCTCATGCTTTTTCAATAGGGGAATATTTTTAAACTTCTTTTTACTCGAAAAGGCATGGGATTCAGGAAAAGAGGATTTATGTTGGCGATTCTTTCGCTTTTTTTAGTGTCAATGTTTTCAAGTTATGTTAGTGCTGCTGGTAGTTTTGACATAAGGCAGAGTATGGACGTTGCAATAGAAACTATTAGAGATGTTTCTGCTCCTGTTTTTGAAGCATTGTTTGGTGACTATTCTACTTATGATTTCTTTTGGACAAAAGTATTGTTGTTTATTATGCTTCTCGTGGTGATAAGATTCGTTTTATTAAAACTACCACAATTTGAGAAAAATAAGGGAGTAACAATGATTGTTTCTTTTGTGGTATCATTGATCGCAATTAGATTTATGTCGGAAGGTGATTTAATAAGATCCTTGTTCTTACCCTATACTACATTGGGTGTTGCAATTATAGTTATTATTCCATTTTTAATATTCTTTTATTTCTTGCATGTTACTAATATGGGTCCTGGGGGAAGAAAAATGTCCTGGATATTTTTCATGGTTGTCTTTGCCGTTTTATGGTGGAATAGGAGTGCACAGTTATCACCAATTGGAAATCAAATTTACTTCTGGTCATTAATAGGAATGATTATTGTAATGTTCTTTGATAAGCAGATACATGAATATTTTGGTCTTGCTGAAGATGCTGAATATAGAAGACATAGGCTTAGGCTTAGAATAGCGGAGATTGAGGGGCAATTGAGAAGAATTGATCCTGATGCTTCACGAGAGTCTAAGAAAGTATGGGAAGATTTGGACGAAAAGCTAAGAAATTTAAGAAGAAATTTAGCTTCAATATAATTTTAATTATTCATTAACTAGTCGCTGTAAGGAAGAGAATTTTAAATAAAATAAATAATTAGCTAATGTCCAATGAAGTTAAGTTGTCTGGGTGTCGTTTTTATTTCTTTCCCAATCGTCTGAAACCTACGACATCTTTGCCATGATAGATTGGGACTTCAGTTACTTTTTGCCCGGAATCTGATTTTAATATTGGGATTATTCCTAGAACTGCTATAATTAAACCAGCTATCATTATGTAAAAAGATTTTATTGACTCTAATCCGAAAGCTGCTTTTAGAGGGTCAAGTACTCCTATGGCCACGATGACTACGCCGACAACTGCAATGATATATCCAATCATAGCTTTTATGTTCATTTTTCCTCTCTTTTAGTTTCAGATATGTAATTGAATAGATATTTAAATGTTTCTTGGCATTTTTTTATATGAAAGGATATGATATTTTAGGAAATATTGCAATTGTGAAATTTGATAGGAAAGATTCTTCGAAGAAAAAGAAAAAAGAATCTTCTATGTTAATGAAACAGCATAAAAATATTTCAACTGTGCTTGAGAAAAGCGATAAATTTTCCGGTAGATTAAGAACATTGAAGACAAAGCATGTTTTGGGTGTAAAGACAAAAGAAGTTGTTTACAGAGAAAATGATTGCACTTTTAGATTTAATGTTGATAGTTGTTATTTTTCTCCAAGATTGTCAAATGAGAGGGTTGAAATTGCTGAAATGGTTAAGCCGGGGGAAAGAGTTTTAGTCATGTGTTCTGGTGTAGGGCCATTTGCAATAGTGATTGCAAAATTATCTGAGGCAGATGAAGTTGTAAGCGTTGAACTTTCTCGTGAATGTAACAAATATGCTTTGGATAATGTAAAAAGAAATAAGGTGCAGGATGTGGTTGAAATTGTTCAAGGCGATGTTAGAAAAGTTTTGCCAAAACTAAAAGAAAAATTTGATAGGATTGTTATGACAAGGCCTAATTTAAAAGATGACTTTTTGGATGTCGCTTTTTTAAAAATAAGAAAAAATGGATTTATTCATTATTATGGATTTTATGAAGAAGACAAGGTTGATGAATTGAAAAAGTTGATTGTTGATGAAGCAAAAAAGGCAAAGAAAAAGGTTAAAATATTAAAAATAAAGAAAGCTGGCGATATTGGAATGCGGAAGTATAGATATAGAGTTGATTTTAGGATTTTGAATTGAATATCTTTAAATAGGCAGGTATTTCTTCTTTTTTATGAAGGAAAAATTATTTATTTATGGAGCAGGGGACAACGGAGTTAGACTGGCTCTTGATATGCAAGATGGGAAAAAGTTGAAGAATTATCATTTTTCTGGATTTGTGGATGATTCTAAAAGTGGATTAGTTGTTGGATTTAAGGTTTTAGGAGCCTGGGATGTTTGTGAGGAATTGCTAGACAGGGGTATTAATAATGCTGTTGTTTCTTTATTAGGTGATCCAGTAAAAAGACTGAGCAAATGTTTAGAATTGGAAAAGATGGGATTTAACTTTCCTTCAGTTTATTCTTATGAGAACGTTCCGAGAACGGTTGAAAAAGGAAATGGGATTTTTATTCATGAGACGAGTGTATTTTTAGGTTATGATCAGAAAATTGGAGATTATGTTGTAATAGGGCCAAACACGACAATTCAAGGCAGAACTTCAATTGGAAGAGGGAGTATAGTTTGTCCGCATTCTTTTTTAGGTTATAACAGTCTGGTTGGAGAAGCTTGTCTTTTGGGAGTTAGATCAACAGTCTTGCCAAATTTGACTCTTGGAAATAGAGTTGTTGTAGGACCACATGTGTTACAACATAGAAATTTAGGCGACGATGAAAAAAGTATAAGGCCTTATTAAAAATTAATGCTAAATTACAATTTCATTTCTGCTCTTATGGCTGAAGGAGCTTCACCGCCATGCCAGGTGAATTTTGGTCTGACACGAATAGGGTAAATTCTTTCCGAATTATCATCGAGGAGAATTGCAGAGCCTTTTAATGCCGGGAGGTTATCCATCTGCTGTTTAATATTTTCAAGAAGGTAGGTTTGCATTATTTCATTCAATGCTTCAATGTCTGTTTTTGAAGTTACTCTATGTGATAAGACAATGTCTGCCTGTGTTAGAGCATCCGAGTGAAGTTTTCCTGGCTGCTGGGTTGCCATTACTAATGATATTCCTGGCTGCCTGCCTTCTCTTAGAATTTGAATCAATGCATCTGTTGCAGGAGTTTTTTGTTCTTTGTTTAAAAATTCATGAATTTCGTCTATGAAAATCCAAATTAATGGTTCAGGACGAGTTGATTTGTATGATAGATAATCTTGCCCGTGTTGAATTGACTCAATCTCTTCTTTTTTCCTTGCATCCATTCTTGTCTGAAATAATTTTTTGCAGACAAGACTTATTACTAAGGCTCTGATATTGAAAGAGCCTATTGAACTATAGACTGAAACATCAAGAATCGTTGTTGTTGCAGGATTTATCAAATCAGTTATTTCTGTGCCTCGTTCAGACTTTGCAAATATTCCCCAAGTATCCGCGGCGGAGAAAAGAGAATAAGCAATTTCTTTTGTTTCTTTTGATGCTTTTGTATCGTGCTCTAAGGCAGCATTAACATTTGAAATTGAATAGGTTGAAGATTGTTCTTTTAATTTGTTTATTGTTCTTTCAATCAGTGCTGATGTTAATGAAGTAAACTCTAAATTGAAGAGTGAAATCCAATCTTCTGCTTCTAACTCAGATGCTTTTAATGCAAATGTTGCATCAAATGGAATGTTTTTTTCTTTGTATAATTCAGATTTTCCGAATGGGACAAAAACTTTTACAGGCAGAGTTTTTGATTTTAATTCCCATTCTCTTAGCAAAGCAGAGTCTTTTTCATTTTTATATTTCATAGTCCAAAATATTCCCATAGTGTCAAAGATTATAGATGCGATGTTTTTTGAAGATTCTTGCGGCAAATCTGATAATCCTTCGGCGATTGCTGAAAGAGAGTAACTTTTTCCGCTGCCGCGTTTGCCGCAAACTAAAATTACGTGGCTTCGAGCAACATCCATCCATATTTTATTTGAAAGTGAGG
>JBBTAG010000076.1:0-3330 GCA_038044345.1 Nanobdellota archaeon | reverse complement strand
GAATTTATTGTAAAAAACCAAGATATCCCGTAAGATATAAAAATTTGTATGACCAAAATGAAAAATATTACTTTGGGTGGTTTTAGGATTTTGTCTTATTCTAAAGGAATAGTTACATTAAAACATGAGGATACTAATAAAGAGTATGGAGTTAAATTGTATAATACCACTGATCCAAATATCTTAAAAAGAGGTAATGATATTACTGGGAGAATTCATGATTTTGATGAGTACTACCGATTTGCAGGGATATTCACAACAAGCGCATCAAAGTCAGATATTTTGTCTCTAAATTCAGATTAATTAATGAAATGATTTGAAAAAAATGAACCTAAAAAATAAGTATTCAAAAAATGTAATTGAAAGAGGGGAAGGATACATAGATTCCGTTAAGTATTGCATAAAGATTAATAATTTTATTTACGGAAAAGTTCAAGGCTCGACAACTTACAAAACAGAAGTTGATTTAGATTCATTAGATGGAGAATGTTCATGTCCTTATGGAACAAACTGTAAACATGCGGCGGCCCTTTATTTAAATTACCAAAAAGGTAATTTCTGGGACGCAGAAGACTTTATAAAAAGTCTGAATAAAATGAACAGTAATGAACTTAGGGAAATTATTTTATCAAAATTACAAGATAACCCTGATTGGATAATTAAACATAATTTAAGAAAAAGAACAAATAAAAAGGACTTTATAAGAGATTTCAAGAAAGGTTTTTCATCTGATAGAGTAAGCGAAGCTGAAGCACTTTTGCCAGATTTTTCTTTTGAACAGTTGTTAGAATTGCAAGATTATATTAATAAAAATTATGATGATCTGTCTGAAAAATTAGGAGAGGAAAAAGAGAATGAAGAAGATGGTTACGAGTATTGGGATGATGAAGAATATGATAAAGAATTGTTAGATCTAGATGAAAAACTGATAGAATTAATTGTCAAAAAATCGCTCGAAAAAAATAAGGTTGAAGAAATTATAAAAAAAGACTCTTTTACAGATGAAATAATCGCAAATGCCGACTCTTTTTTAAAATTTAAAGATAAGGTTAAAAAAACATTTTCAAAAGACAAATACTTAGAATTTTTATTAAGCACAAAAAATCCAAGCATTTTGGAATTAAAGAGCAGCGTAGATGACTCAAATAAGAGCACAATATATGATTTCATAAAAGAAAAACCAAAAATCGTTAAAGAACTTGCAAAAGTAATAGATGATAGGGCGTTGCTCTTTTCGGTCGGAGTTTATGAGAAAGATTTCGATACAATCATAGCGAACTTCGATAAATTCGAAACCGCAACAAAAGAATATTACGAATTATTAAGTCAATTAGGAGATGTTGTTGATTCACTTATAAAAAATCGATTTAAAAATGAAGAAATCGCAAAAAAGCTTCTTAACAGACACGTAGGCGGAGAATATAATAAGAAACAAATATTTTATCTTGCTAACCAAATTAATGATTATGATTTCATAAAAAAAATTTTCAATAAAGATCATATCGAAACAGACGTTGTTTTACTGGTAAGACTTGCTCAATTGAACAAACAAAAAACTTTTGAATTTATTAGGAATAAAAAAGATTTGCTTAACAGGCATTGGAGCTACATAACTCCGCTGTTTAATTTTTTAAAAAAGAACTATGATAAAAAAGATATCGAAAGCTACATTAAATCAAATCAAGATTGTTTCAGAACATCCTCACATTTGAAGAAGCATCTTAAGGAAGAATGTGGGATATTCATATCACAGAAAGTTGGGATTTTGACGGTCGAGATAAAATGAGCAATGATAATGATTCTGGAAGATTGCATAAAAAAACACGGAAAGCCAAAACAGATTTTAACTGATAATGGTCCAGAGTTTGGAGGAACAAGCAAAGATAGTAAATTTGATAAATGGTGTGATGAACAAGGCATCATTCACATTCGTTCTGGAATTCATAAGCCAACAACTGTTGGAAAGATTAGTGTGATGCAAAGAACTATTCAAGCTGAACTTGAACATTGGAAAGGGGATACAGAACTCTGGAGAATGATGTATAATCATGAAAGACCTCACGAAAGCCTTCGTGGATTAACTCAAGCTACAGTATACTTTCAATTCAAGAGACACAAAAAATATTATTAGTTATAGGTAGGACATTTCTATTGGATCTACACACACTATTTTTATTTTAATTCGATTGCAGTCTCTACGCAACTGGCTCATAATCCTCTAATCTAATTATCTTACACAATAAACTTTTTAGCTCATTCATCAATGCTTGCTTGAACAAATAACTCTGAACTTTTCCCTTTCTTGTTAACTGCCAAAGATTGAACAATAGTCCTGCAAGTATGAAATCAAAGTATCTTGCATTGAAATCAAGAGTCTGTGTCTTGAATTCGAATTTATTCTGCTCTCGAAAGTTTGTTTCTATCTGCCATCTTTTCTTGTAAAGCAAATGCACTTTCAATGGATTAAATTTCGTGTTAGTCATGTAGACCAACACTTCATCATCAATCTTGATGAAGACAAGATAAACTTTAGTTTCTCCAAACATATAATCCAAAGTAATGCTATTCTTTTCAAGCATACAAGCTTCTGCAATCCACTTAATCTGACCTATTTTTTTAGCAGGCATAATAAAACGTATCTTGTTCTCAACAAGATACTTGACAACTTTCTTTGCAAAGAATCCTCTGTCAACTAATAACAATTCAATCTTTGTTTTCTTATACATTGCTTTAAATCCGTCGATAAGTTGAGCTATTTGCTTAACTTTATTGTTCGTAAACATCGTTGCTGGAAACGCATTTATGAACAAAGCAGGCTTGACAACACTAACTTCAAAAAACCTTCTTGCATATTTTCCACCTTTTGTTCCGATTACGTCAGCATATTTTTTGCTTCCATAAAATATTTTGTCTGTCCAGTCAATTGCCAAAGTAACTCTCTTTGGCAATTTTAACTTTCTATTTACATTTATCACAAGATTCTGAATTTGCTCATATTTTATTGTATGCAGTTTCTCAAGAACTCTGTCAGCAGATAGCATTTTTGTCAGTTGATATTTAGCTTCCAAGCTTTGATTCTCTAAAGCCGATTCTATCAATCTGTATGCAAAGTCTTTTGCCTTGTATGTCGCATTTCTACCACAAATGATTAAGCACTCAATCAGCAAAACCAAAGGGTTTATATTTAATTTACACCTCTCTTTCATGTTTTACACCTCCTTTCCCTCTAAAGGTAAGGAGGCTTATTTTTCTTTTGTTAGAAGGGATTATTGGTTACTTGCGTAGAGACTGATTGATAGTAAGAGCTTAGCTTTCTAAAGCAATTTTACA
>JBBTAG010000075.1:0-2174 GCA_038044345.1 Nanobdellota archaeon | reverse complement strand
ATATATGCCATTTAAATTAAACATAAGTGATAAGGGAAAAGCCTGGAAATTAGAGATAGAATCAGAATTTTTGATAGGAAAATCAATCGGAGATATAATTCACGGAAAGGAAATTTCATCAAATCTTGAAGGTTATGAATTAGAAATAACCGGAGCAAGCGACATTGCAGGTTTTCCTCACTCAAAAAACGTTGAGGGTCTCGGTTTAAAACCTCTTTTATTGAGAAAAGGGTGGGGAATGAAAGACAACAGAGAAGGACTTAGACTAAGAAAAACAGTCAGGGGCAAAGTTCTCTCACAATCATCAAGTCAAATTAATCTTAAGGTTATAAAATCTGGATCCAAGTTACTGGCAGAAGTTTTTCCAGAACAAAATCAACTAAAAACTCCAAAGGCAGATCCTGCACCACCAGCACCAGCTGCTTAAACAGCATATTAAATTTTCTTAAAATAATATGAAAAATCTATTAAAAAATACAAATAGTGTAGTGATTAAGGTAGGTAGTAAAACCATAACAACAGATCATTCTATAAACACAAATTCTATAGAAAACTTAGCAAGGACAAGCTATGAATTAATAAAAAAAAGAAAGAAAGTTTCTATTGTTACATCTGGAGCAATTGCTGCTGAAAGAAGAGCAATTAATGATTTGGTTTCTGCAAGTATGGCTGAAAAACAAATGCTTGCTGCAATTGGCCAACCTTTATTGATGCAAGAATATATACGAATATTTGAACAATATGGTCTTAAAGTAGGACAATTTCTTCTGAGTAAGGAAGATTTTGAAAATCCTGGAGCTTTATCTAGATTAAGAAATAGTTATCAAATAACCTTGGAAAGAAACATAGTTCCAATTATAAATGAAAATGACCCTGTGACAACTCACGAGATAAAATTAGGCGATAATGATGAGTTGCAGGCCTTAATTACAAGAGACTTAAATGCAGATTTAGCAATAAATCTTATAACTTACCCAGGTTTGTTGAGAAATAAAAGAATTGTTAAGATTGCTGATTCTTATAATGCCGCAGATTATGACAATTTAAGTGTAGAAGTAAAAGAAGGACGTGGAGGATTGCAAGGAAAATTAAATGCAATGCAAATTGTAACTTCTGCTGGAAAATATGGAATAATCGGCAGCATTAATGCAAATATAGTTGGTATGATTAAAGGAATTGAGATACATACAAGATTTAATCCTTAATCTGTCATCAATTTTTATTTTTTCTCAATTTCAAAGTAGTAAGATAAGCATAAATACTTATTTCTTTTTACTAAAAAGCTGACACGGACATATCAGTTGTCCTGGAAAGGATGCTATCATGGAAGCCTCTGTCAGGCCTTCAGCTATCATTATAACGGCTGGACTATAACTCGTTGTAAGAAACCTGTGCCTGTTAAGCTTATTTATGTGGCGAATGAGATAACCTTTAAAACAACTCGGTAGGTTAAGATTGATTCCGAATGCATTGTTTGAGGCACTCTTTCACTGAGTCCAGCATGTCAGCACATATTCAAAACAAGTATTGTAAAAGAATGGCAAAGAAGAAAGCAAAAAGAGGCAAAAAGGGAAAGCATCCAAGAAGAGCGTCAAAAAAAAGCAAAGCTTCAAAGATAAAAAAGATAAAGAAAGCTCTCGCTTTGGCAAAGAAAGGCGAGAAAAGCAAAAAGGGAAAGAAGAAGTAGGTTTCTGTTTGTAAATAGAGTAAGAGTTATTTGGTCTAAACAACCTACCCCCTAATCAAAAAACCAAATGGTTTTTTAGACGTAAAATCCAGGTGAGGGCATTGAACAGAAAAACAGATAGTTATATTATATTTAACATATATTTAAAAACTAAATCTCGAATGTCTTTTTATGCCTCCCACATCACTCCTCAAAGAAACTTGGAAATCTAAAGTTAGGAAAGTTCATACACTTTTAGATAATAATGACCAACCTATAACCGCGGGCAAAGTTTATTATGTAACGGGGGATGGCTTGAAGAGGTTTACAGATAGCGAATTAGTTCCGGGGATTGTTCTTATAAAAAAAGTAGGTTCAATCAGACCTGATAAATATACCACTACTGATTGTTATGTAGATTTTATGATTTTAGAAACTCCGAACGGTAAAAAGCATGAAGTGGCTCCATCCCAAATAGAATTTCATTAGGGAAATTCTATATCTATAC
>JBBTAG010000074.1:0-2582 GCA_038044345.1 Nanobdellota archaeon | reverse complement strand
GAAGGAAACGTTATCGAAAATATGATGAATTTACTTCAGAATTCTAAGTAGATACGATTGATAAAAGGGTTTAAAAGCATAGGGTTTTCCAAATATTTATGATAAAAAGGTTAGTAATGTCAGAAGATATACCTATTTATGAACTGGTTAAAAGAATGGCCATTGCCTCTTATTGTGAAGATAAAGGAATGTTTGACAGAGCATCAAATTTGGCTGAATTGAAGAGCAATACTCTACCTATAAAAGATAGATTTAAGCACAATGTATATTATATGACTGCAATGTTTAGAAATTTTTTTGATGAATCTCTGCCACAAGGTACCAGAGAAGAAGCTAGAGATGAAGGTTTTAGAGTCTTGACTCAACATCATACCTTTCTTTAATTTTATAAATTATTCATATTATCTTGCAGACTTCTTACTGCATTGATGACTCTTAAGTCAGGTGAAAGGATAAAGACGTGATCGTCTCTTGACCTTACGGCTCTGAAGATTCTTTGCAAGAATTCTCTCCAGGCTTTGTCTCTATAGAAATCCCAAAAATGAGCTGGGTGATTCTTTTGAAGAATTTTCCAAAATGTATCACTTACATTTGGATTAGGATATTTTGTAAAGATGATTGAATTACAGGTTTTTCCAGGAAAATCAACCCCCCTTGAGCATTTTGTTGTGAATAACGTGTCTGATAGACCTTGCTTGAATATTGATATTGCAAGCCCCGTTTTATCTCCACTTTGCAGATGAATCAATCTGTCAGAGGTCATTAAATTGGATAGTTCAAAATTTGTTTTTTCTTGTTCTGATGGGAGATCTTGATATGCATGCACGTGAATCAGTGTCGGTAAAATAGATTTGTCCATGCATTTCTGTAATGCAGATAAATAATCATTTCTTGTATGCTTTTTAGAAGTAAAGTTTGCATATTTACAATCAAACTCTTTTCCAGTTCTTATTATCTCTATGGCGCCAAGATTTAGATGTTCTGCTTCAACTGTTTTGTAATCTTTAATACCAAATATGTTTTTTAAAATTTTATCTGAATGTAATGTTCCAGACATTAAGACCAATGCTTTGGACTTTTGTAATATATCATTAAATTTAGCAGATAAATTGGTGCTTACAAGTTTGACACTAATATTTTTTTCTTCATCTTTTAAGAAAGTGCAGTAAACCTCAGAAATAGAGTCTTTGAATGCAATTGCCGCTTCCAATGCTTTGTTGGCATAATTCATTTCATCAAGAATAATTTCAGATTCTAAATCTGGACTGCTGTTTAAAACTCTAAAAATATCTTTTATCTTTGTTTCCGAAATGTGAAAGACAGCATTTTCATCTATGCCCAACAATCTTTTATTTTTTTCTTCCAGTTCAATCAACTCAAGGATTTTTTTCTTAGACTCTTCTGCTTTATTTGTTTGAGGGACGATATTTTTCAAGGCGGCAGCAAAACGATTTAAATTCAATTCTTCCTGCTGAAATAATGAATCAAGAAATTCATCAGCTTCGTCTATTATATCTACCTCTGTTTGTGGTTTTCTGCCCAGACTCAATTCAGATTTAAATTTTGCAGCATTAAATATTATTATATCTGCATTAATATAAGCTTGATATTGATCATAATATGAGCATCCTTCTTTTCTATGATAAAATATGAAATCTCTCCCATCAGCTCCTTTATATCTTTTCTTTTTTGCATCAACTATCTGCTTAAATTCAATATCCGCAGGCATTATTGGACTCCAATAAGGATTGCTAGGAGCAACACTAATTCTTCTCATGTCCTTCCAGCTAGGTTTTGCCTTATTCTGAATAAAAGGATTATCTTCGTAATATTCCAATAATTTTTGATAATTTTTCTCTGTGAGTTTAATATTTTCAGGTAACATTGGATCTGCACATGAAGTTCCCGGAAAGATAATTGAATCGTGATTTTCTCTTCCAGTCAACATAGCTATTTTCATTTTTTGCCCGTCTTTCTTGATAAGATATTTTTTATTGGTGTAATCCTCTTCATATTGTCTTTGCAAGGCCTTAACAGGAACAACAACACTTGATTTTCCTAGGGCACGAGCGACATTTAACGCGATTGCACTTTTCCCAGAGCCACAGACACCGTGCAATAGTATCACTTTTGTTCCACTCTTTATTAATTCTGTAATCTCTTTTACAACATCTGTTTGCGTCTTACCATTTGAAAATTTTAATGGTTCTATGTTTTTGCCTTCTGAGTTCAAATTCCAATAGGGATTATCAAATACACCTTCAAATTTTACATTTTCTTCTTTCAAAAAAGAAAGAGAATCCGACCTTTTTAGTTCATTAGGTGTATTTTCAACGGCTGTTTCTTCATTATCTTCATTTCCATGAAATATATTTAGAATTTGCTGCATGTCTTCTTTCTCAGCTTGTTTCTTCTGCAAGTAATTAGAATTCCACCTCTCCATCTTCTTTCTTGAAGAAGAGGGTTTAAAATGTTTTTTATTTTATTTTATCTATATCTTCCGCAACTTTAAAATCAAGTTCTGTAAGGGATTTTGCTGAATGGGTTGTTAAACTTAGTCTTACAATGTTAAAAGTGATTAT
>JBBTAG010000073.1:0-2711 GCA_038044345.1 Nanobdellota archaeon | reverse complement strand
GAAGGAAACGTTATCGAAAATATGATGAATTTACTTCAGAATTCTAAGTAGATACAAATGAAACAAATGCTTATAAACGTACTAAATTGTTTTGATTTATGACAAATCGAGAGAATTTATTTTATGCCTCCTTTTGCTCCATTTGGGGCATAGCTATTGGTGCATTGATTATTACTTCCGAACCTGTTGAAAGATGGAAAGCTAAAAGAGAATGGAAAGAAATTAGAAAAATCTCTTATAGACCAGCTGTTAGAGAAGAAAAAGTTCTTTCTGGATTTGACAGCAACGACATTCCTGTAAAAATTACTCAAAATTTTTATGATAAAGACAGTAATAGGGTAAAAACTGCTTCTTACAATTTGCCTTCTCCAAGAGGAAATGAAATGGCGAGAGATTTTTTTAGATAAATTGACTTTGAAAATAAAATAATCAAAATGTTAATAAACTGCCAAAGATGTATATATTTATGTCATTTGAAGAAGAGGAACTGAAGAGGTTGAGGCAAAAAGCCCTTGAAGTTAAAAAGAAGAGGCGAAAGTTTAGATTTTCTTTCCCGCATATGCTTAGGCTTCCATTGATTTGGACTCTTTTCTTTGTGATTGTTGGACTTATACAACAGTCTATAATTGAGAAAAAGGTAATTATTTTTGAATTTTTTACGACAAAATACATTGATTGGTTTGCTTCTTTTGGGAATTTTGCTACTGGATATCAGGTTTCGGGTATACCGGAAGTGTTTAGAATGATTATAAGTGGATGGTATTACTTCTTTTTCACTGGAGGATTGTTATCATTATTATGGGCAATAATACATATTGTGATAAATGCCGAATTTGGAACTAAGAAAGACCCGCTTGTGGATAAATAATGAAACGTTAAGTTAACGGCATCTGTTTTATCAAATTCCTCTCAATCAAAGTTAATTCTGTTCCAGATAATTTCTATAATTTCTTTCTTAATTTCTTCTCTAAGCTTATGCGTATTTGCCCATTGGGCATAAGCCTGCCAACCTTGATAACTATTAAAAAGCTGTGAAAAATCAATGTATCTTTTTTTGAATAAGTATATCTTTCGCCTCATTGACTTAATGTTTCTTTTTCTAAGAAGCCGATAATTAGTATAATTTCTAAAACCAACAAAGTCTATTCCTTTATATAACAATATTATTCTAGATTTCTGTGGATGTAATTGAATTCTCAACTTCTCATTTAAAAAATAATCTATCTCTTTTCTCCATTTTTCCAATTGTTCTTTTGATTGATGTAATATTACAAAATCATCAACATATCTTATATAATATTTTGCTTTTAATTCGTGCTTGACGAAATAATCTAACTCATTCAAGTATACGTTGGCAAAAAATTGAGAAGTTAAATTGCCCAAAGGCATTCCAAGAGTCGTTTGCCCACCCGATTGACTTGAAACATTTGCAAGAATTTGCTTAATCAGCCAAATTACCTCTTCATCGGCGATTTTTTCTTTTATAATTGAAATTAACACATCATGGTTTATTTCTTCAAAATAATGCTTTACATCTGCTTTAAGACAAAATGCAGAAACAGTGTTATTTTTAGTAGCTTTTCTTCTGAATTCATCAAATCTTTCCAATGCAAAAAGAGTTCCTTTATTTATCTGATTGGCGCAAGAATCATAAATAAAAATTTTCTGAAATATTTTTCCTATAACATTGATAAGTGCATGATGCACAACTCTGTCTCTGAAGTCTGATTTGCTTATCTTTCGTGTTTTAGGGTCTCTCAAGATAAACGTAATCAATGGTTTTGGCTTGTAAGTCTTATTTTTCAATTCATTATGTAAAGAAAGCAGATTTGCTCTTATATCTTTTTCAAATTCAATCACATCCTCATGTAATGTTTTCTCTTTTCTTGCATTTTTCCAAGCAATTATTAAATTGCTCAATGAATATAGTCTAGGATATAGATATTTTCTTGTTTTCATGTAAAAATCCTGACTATGTATTGTTCAGCTATTCGGCCATCGTCATTCGAGTTAGCAAGATTCTCGTTGTTCGAGTTCAAATTGAGATTCCTGTTCAAGTACAACCTCGAAAGGGTATAGCTCTTTACTTTTCATGCCACCACCACTTCATTATTCAGAACTGGCTTACTAAATGTCGTGATTGAATTTTATAGCTTTTGAGAGCCTTGAGTAAAGGGCTTGTAGCCAAACTATGTTATTACATAGTCAGGAATCTTTTGAGAGATTGAAGGTTTTTATTTTTTTGTTTCCCTCAATTTACAATATTGCACAATAATAATAGAAGGTTCGCATTTTACGTCGTATTTTTAAGAATAAATTCATGCAAAAAAACATTGCGAATTGCCTTCGGCAATTAGAACAAAACTACCCGGCCACCGCCAATCGAGTAAGCAAGATCCTCGTCGTCCGAGTTCAAATCGAGATTCCTGTCCAAGTACAACCCCGAAAGGCCAAGACTATCTAATGATTGTACTTTTTGAGTAGAAGTGTAAAGAGATCTATCTCCGTTTTCTAACTTTGTTGGTAATCCAATTTCTAAAGAAACATCTTCATCTCTAAAATTACCGCTTGGTCCAGCTAATATTATTGCAGGTCTCACTTGAGTGTTTGAAGCATGAACTAATCCTAATCCGTAATTTCCAGCATCAAAATTCTTTAAGCCATATCCAACGACTACTGAAGGCAATCTATCAAAATCTCGCAATTCTTTA
>JBBTAG010000072.1:0-4136 GCA_038044345.1 Nanobdellota archaeon | reverse complement strand
TTATTATCTATTTAAATCTGTTTATTTCTTAGAATTATTTATTTGGGATGGAGCCGATGCATTTATTGTGCTTTACATTTCACTTCATATGTTATGTAATGCCCCCCATATAAATTTATAAATCTAAGCATTTAATCCACTTCATGAAAAGAGTGTTTGTCAGCGGATGTTTTGATGTTTTGCATTCTGGGCACGTTAAATTTCTTGAAAATGTTTCAAAATTTGGTGAAGTTTACGTTTCGGTAGGCTCTGATAAGACGATTAAGAAATTAAAGGATAGAGAAACAGTAATGAACGAACAGGAAAGATTGTACATTACAAATTCATTAAAATTTGTAAAAAAAGCATTTATTGGCTCTGGTTCTGGCATTCTTGATTTTGAGCCAGAGCTAAGGGAGGTAATGCCGGATGCTCTCGTTGTAAATAAAGATGGAGATAGGCTTGAAAAGAGAGAACTATGTAAAAAATTGGGAATTGATTATATTGTTATTGATGTTATGGAGGGATCTCCAAAAAGGAGTACGACTCAAATAAGAGGAAGGAATATTCCTTATAGAATAGATCTTGCCGGTGGATGGTTGGATCAACCATATGTGTCAAAATTAAATTCTGGTCCAGTCATTGTTTTTTCAGTTCTTCCAACTCACGAGTTTGATCTTAGAAGCGGAATGGCTACTTCCACAAGAAATCGCGCTTTAAGATTGTGGTTTCAAGATTTCCCAGAAAAAGATTTTGAAAAATGGGCTGAGATTTTATTTGCTTTTGATAATCTTCCAGGAAAAGGGCATGTATCTGGTTCGCAAGATTCATATGGCATTGTTTTGCCTGGAATTAATAAATTAAATTACTCTGGAAATTACTTGCCAGATTCAATCGAGTCTCTAGGAAAAGAGTATGCAGATTGGTTAGAGTCTCATATTAAACTTATTAGGCTTGGTTCAAGAAATGAAGTGTATGATGTTTTATCGGAAACTAACTTAACCAAAGAAAATGCTGCCAAACTTGCGAGTGCATCTGAAAGAACCTGGCAGGCAATCAAAAACAAGGACATAAAAGAACTTGGAGATTCAGTGAGAGCCAGTTTTGAAGCTCAAGTTTCTCTCTTTCCAAAAATGATTAATGACGATATCGGGCAAATAATAGATAAATATAGATCTCTTGCCTATGGTTGGAAGCTTTCTGGCGCAGGCGGTGGAGGATATGTCATATTAATTACAGATAAAGAGATTGAGAATTCTGTTTCCGTCAAGATTAGAAACGTTCCGTCAAGATTAGAAACAATTAGTCAAGATACAGCCTGATTTTTTATTAATCATTATACCCTATGGTCTCCTATGAGAATTCTCATGTCATCTTGCCATAGGAAGAAAGCTAGGCAGGATTACAATTGGAAGTAAAATAATTATCTAATGTATGATAAGGCTAAGTTGTTGCAGGAGATAATAACCTTATTTGATTTTGTCTAAAGATGCCACGAGGTCTTGCCTCGTGGAGCTTCACTTGGAGAACGTTTTGAGCTTCAATTCTCTTTTGCTCCCAAATTTTTTCATCATGTGAACAATTTTTTTCTTAAAAGGATAAGGAATTATTCTTTTTTCAGGATAGGCATAACTAGGGTTATATGTGTGAACTAAATTTTTTCTTTCTACAAGATACTTATTTAAATGCGATTCATCATGCCACAATGCAACGACATTATTTTTAATGTCTATGTCAGTTCTTCTTTCTAACTCTTTTATCAGCGGCAATATATATTTCGTTTTTCCGCCCCATATACAAGATTGCCAATATGTTGACAGGTCCTCTCCTTTTTTCACACAGGCTAAACATTTAGGATTTCTATCAAATTGCCCCATCTTGCCTATAAAATTTGGATGCTGCAATGAAAATAATGGCTTGTCATGACAAAAAAATTCTTTTTCAGTTACAACCTCGTTAACATACATATCTGCATCAAGGAATATTATATGAGAATACTTTTTCAATTTATTTTTGGCTTTATTTATAAATTTATATTTTCTTAGAGCTGAATAAGGCCATATTCCATGCTCAATGGGATAACCGAAAATATCTTTTTTTCCAGAAAGAAAAGGATATTTTATCTGGTTAGTATAAACAAAAAAGTCCTTTTTCGTTTCAGGCAAAAACTTTTTCTTTATTGTTTCGTAATATAAAGGTAAAAAGTTGATGTAATTTTGAGTTCCAATGAAAAGTATTGCAACTTTTGTCGGAAATTGAAGCTGTTTTCCCCCTATTTTTACACCAAGAGCTCTTTTGAGTGCCGCTCTTTCAAAGATATATCTATAATTCCAATACTTATAATCGCCTTCCGGAAGTATTCTTTTCAAAAATGTTTTTATTTTATCCATGTTAATTTAAGTTTTATTAACTCTTTGCTAATTAAATCTTTCCATATAGAATCATATATCTGACTGTCTTTTCCTTGTTAAATAATCCCAGGCTTTTTTATTCATTAATTTTACCTTTAGAGGTAATTTTGAGTGTATCTTATGCAACAATATCATATGTTTTTTTCTACCACGATAATTGTAAAATATTGTAGGATATTTAGATTCAAAATCCGGATGCTCCGCATATTTATATGGATAATTAAGCCATTCACCCTTTTGTCGAAATTCCGGAGCTTTCAGATGGTTTCCATTTTGAGAAGGATCTCTGAAAAGTTTAATTTTATATTTAACAGCCAAATTTGAAAGTATTGGTTGATCATTTCTGCCTGCCTTAAATCCTGGTAAATCTGATAATCCAGACCTATTAGGCCAACCAACAAGCTGGTCATCTAGTATGTATGGTATTTGGCAAAATTTTAAGAAGTCTTTTACAAATTTCATGCTTTTTTTATTTTTAATATAAACCTGAAAGCCGCCCATAGCTTGTTTAGCTTCCCAGTATTTTTTTGAGTCGCAATTCATCCAAACAAAACAATCCCTCTTTGCCCATATTTTGTTAGTCAAAGTATTTGTAAACAACAAAATTCCTCCCTGTTTTTTACATTGTGAAACAAGTGCATCAACTCTATTAATCATTTTAGCTGCCGAATCAGCATAAATCAATAAATCTCCTTCCTCAATTTGTTTCATAGCCTCCAAGATTACGTATGGTTTCCATAACCATAGCCCTCCACCCTTGGGAATATCCAAGACTCTCTTATTCTTCTTGTAAAAAGAGGTTTTTTTTATCATCTTATCAGTATATGAAAAAACTCCATCAATTCCAAATTTTAATGCCTCTTTACTAAAATTTTTTTGGTCATTATAGAATTCCTGATTTGCATAATTTACAAGATATTTTTTCATTTTTTATTCTATCTTTTTTAATTTTAATTCTATTTCATGAACGGGAATAATCCAGCATAGAAATCTTTCATACATTCCTTTATGTATTGATCTAAATATCCAATTAAATGCTTTATTGACTTTCGGATAATCAGTTGAAAAGAAATTATAATGTTTATCAACAATTTTAAAATTAAATTGTTCATACAACTTACCATCTATTATATGATCAAAGCTTTTCCAGCCAAAAAATCTTTTGTGTGTTAAATCGCTGTATCCAAAACCATTTGAAAAGTGAGGAACTCTTACATGGATTATTCCCCCGACTTTTGTTATTCTTAATAATTCTCGCAATGTCTTGAAAAAGTCATCCACATGCTCAAGAATATGAGAGCAATAAATTTCATCGAACTCATTTTTCCTGAAAGGATAAGGAAATTTACCCAAGTCATGAACTACATCTGGATGGTAAAGCTTATTATAATCAAGATTTACATATCCCTCTCTGTAATTCTTCTCACATCCAAGGTTGAGTTTTTTGAGTTTTTCCATGTTATTTATTTTTTTCTGCAGCAAATACAATAAATGTAGACAGTCTGTTATTCATATTTAAATTTTGCGTTGCAAGACTTATTATCTTAAAAAAATGATGTACTATTTTTTGATATAATGTAGGATTTTTATTCACCCACCAAATTTTAAAACCTTCTGAATATCCTAGATGAATTATTTTTAATTTGTTTTTTTCCGCGACTTTTTTGTAAAATTCCAGATTCATAACCTTTGAGTTATGTTTATTATAGTTTTTAACTTAAATAAAAGAGCACGTTTAAAAGAATT
>JBBTAG010000071.1:0-3110 GCA_038044345.1 Nanobdellota archaeon | reverse complement strand
ATTGAGAAATCACACTTTGTTGGAGCTTCATAGAGAGATTTTGTTTAATAAAAACTCTGAAAAAGGTAAAAGAGGGGTGTAAAAAAGATGAAACGGAAAACCAAGATACCAATAAGGCGCCCATGAACGGAGCCCAAAGTCGCTAATGAACCTTGCCATTGAGACATAAGACACTTCAATGGAACCAATATTGTATGGTCCGGTACCAGAAATCCAGCCTGAAATAACTTGATAATTAATAAATCCTATTAAAAGAGATCCTGCTATCAGCCCAGCGAATGTATACAAGTTTCTCATTCAAACTTAGATTTTGTTTTTCTGGACATATTCATTGCAGAAATCACAGTTCTTTTCAATTGGGCAGGGCTTGAAACCAGATTTATAGGCTTCCTGAATTGCTTTTGCGGTTGCAATTAGTTCTTCTTTCACTGAATTTACGTTAAAAGAATCGATAAATTTTGAGCTTGTGCAGATGGCAGTTCCGTTTTCATCCAACTGAAATTCAAGAGGTCTGTCTTGTTTCAACATATCTAAAATAACTTTGTGAACTTTGCCATATTTTTCTTGAGCGGCTAGAATGTAAAATCCAAGCTGCCAATTTCTACCTTTTCCTGTGATTGAAGTCTTTCCAGTTTTATAGTCTATTATCTGCGCCCCTTCATCAGGAAAATCAATTCTATCTGCAAAGCCCATAAAGTCTATGCCAGCCAACTTTAAAGAAAGATATTGCTCTGTTTTACTTTTTTCATTATAGTTGTTCTTGTGCCTTTCAAAAAATACTCTAATTAATGTTTCTGCTTCATTATAAACTACAGATTCCCATTCTTCATCAAAACTTAATTCTTTGGCCAATTGCAAAAACTGCTCAATTGTTTTAAAACTGCTTTTTACTCCTCTTTCAAGAATAAGGTGGACAAAAGAGCCAAGACGCATAGCTTCCCAAGAGAAAGTCTTTCTCTCCGGCATGTTGTATACGTAACGATATTCAAATTCTTTTTGGCAATCTGCAAATGTAAGCAAGGCCGAAGGTGAAAAACGCCTATGTTCCTTTTCTTTTTCAGACTTATTATTGTTTGCCAATTCATTTAGGACTTCTGAAAAATTTTCATAGTTTAATGCAGTAGAAAATTGAGGGATTGATTTTTTTTCTTCTGGTTCTGAATATTTTTGCTCTAAATCCTGGATAAAAGAGACATCGGGATTTGTTTTAAATGATATTTCATTTAAAAATTGTGAAGGCAGAAAAATTTTTCCTGAATATTCCTGCGCGAATGTTAAAAATAATCTTTCTTTTGACCTTGTGAAAGAAACGTATGCTAGGCGTCTTTCTTCTTGCAATTGGTTGTGTCTTTCATAATTAATTACAAATTGCTCTTTTTCATCAACACTAAGAGATTTTATCTCTTCTTTGACTTCAGGCAACAATTCAGTCGGAATTAAACTGTTACTAACATAACGCTCAATCGGAAACCTTCCTTGTACAAAATTTGTTATTATGACTGTCTTAAATTCAAGGCCTTTTGTAGCATGAGATGTCATTAATCTTACTCCAGACTCCTCCAATTGCGCAGCTTTTATTTCAATATCTAACTCCTGCAGAACATCTAAATAATAAAGGAAGTTTGATAGGTTTGAATCATACAATTCTTCATGAGATCTTGCAATTTCATAAAATTTTGATAAGTTTAACATTATTTCTTTTTCTTCTATGGTTTTTTGTCCATTGGTAATACCAGAAACCAGATAGACTTCTTGAATTAACTGTGAAATTGGCTTGTCAATAAAAGAAAGCATCAATTTTATCTTATCAATCAATATTTTAGAAGCCATTTTACCATCCTGACTTAGGTCTAATTTTTCTAGATTGTTGAATAAATGGACTGAGAGAATCTCCCGACCATTTATTTGCTGTGCTTCGATTGATTTTTCTTTTTCATCTTTTCCTCTGTTTCCACGATTAAAATCCTTTATGGCTCTGCCTATTTTAATCAAATCGGATTGTTGAAAATCCAACTGATAAACTAAATCCCACCAGCTCTGTTCAGCACCTTTCTCTTTCTTTTTTAATTTATTTAAAATATTAAGATAATCAATAACAGTTTTTACTGATTTTTGTTTTAATAAAGATGCTTTTGAAATTGAGGTATATTGTATGCCTGCCTGTTCAAGTGCTCTTTTTATAATTGCTCCATGTTGATGGGCCCTGAATAATATGCATATTTCTTCTAAAGGCGTTCCGTTTTTGTTCTCCGCAATTACTATTTCGATGACTTTTCTGGCTTCTTCCTTTGAATTTTTCAACTCGTGAATTTTTATTGGGTCTCCTTCAATATTATTGATATTTTCAACCAAAAAAGAGTCCTCTTTATTTGAATAATTATTTGAAATCAGTTTATGGGCTGCTCTTAAAACTTTGTTTGTGGATCTATATGACTTGTTTAAGTTGAATATATCCTTGTCAGAAATTGAAAAAGTTTTTTTGAATAAATTCAAATTTTCTTTATATGCTCCCCTGAAGCGATATATTGATTGATTTATGTCACCGACTACAGTAATATTTTTTTGTGGCGAGAGCTTAATTAAAAAATCCAATTGTAATTTATTTGTGTCCTGAAATTCATCAACTATGACGTAAGAAAAATTGTCTGCAATTTCTGGAAAATTTTCTAATAGCATTAGAGCATGTAAATTAAGGTCTGAGTAATCTAGATAGTTTCCCTTTTGCTTTAATTTTTCATAGGCGTTCCATGTGTTAATGAAACTTTTTGTTTCTAAAATCTTTCTTATTGTTTTAATTTCAAAGATAATATCTTTTTTTAAGTAATATTTTTTTGTTAGGTGGAGCGTCTGTAACTCAAAATTTAGATTTTCTAGTCTTTTTTGTAAATCTGTATCTTGATATTTCCTTATTTCTTTTTCAAGAAAGGACTGAAATTCCTCTATTTTTATTCCAAGATCTTTTGCAGTGCCTATAGTTGAAATATACCTATGGCAGTTTAGAGGTTTAACTTTTAAATTTCTATGGAGAACTACTTTTGCTTGGTCTGGGTCCAAAATTCTAAATTTTTCATTTATATTTATTTTTTCCCCATATTTTCTTAAAATATCTG
>JBBTAG010000070.1:0-16942 GCA_038044345.1 Nanobdellota archaeon | reverse complement strand
CTTATACTCCTGCTGATAGATTTTCCCGCCCTTTTTTACCCTAACTTTCATTAGTTTCGAAAGTGCGGCGACAACACTGATGCCCACACCATGCAATCCTCCAGAAACAACATAACTTCCTTTATCGAATTTTCCTCCGGCATGAAGCTTAGTGACTGCTATTTCAAGGGCAGATTTTTTATAGACTGGATGCGGTTCAACCGGAATTCCCCTGCCGTTGTCAATTATAGTAACAGACCCATTTTTATTTATAGTTATTTCAATCGTATCGCAGAATTCAGCCATCGCTTCATCAACTGCATTATCAACAACTTCCCAGACTAAATGATGCAGCCCAGACTTGCTCGTGCTCCCTATGTACATTGCAGGGCGCATACGTACTCCTTCTAATCCTTCTAGAACCTTTATTTTCTCTGCACCATACTCCATGCCGCCTTTTTCAGAATCTTTCTTTTCTGCCATTAATATAAAAATCTCCTTTCACTTGTTGAAAAGTTAACCTTGCTTTAAAAACCTTTCTGCACCCCGCAAGCAATTTATCGTCGACAAATCATTTTTTCTTATTTTTTTCGTCCGACTCAAGTTCTTTTTTTGCCTTAGAAACCTTTTCCTTTTCCATATCAACTCTCTTAGCTTCCTTCACAATTTTCTTCTTCCTTTCCTCATGATATGCAACAGTCCATTTTAACTTTCTTCTATCTCTTTTCAATTTCATTGTATTTTTTCTGCATTTTTTAGAGCAGAAAAAGTTCACAGAACCATCATTGTTGATAAAATGAACTCCTTTAAATGAATGTTCTTCTTTTCCACAAAAGACACATTTAACCATCTTTAAGAACTCCTCTTGTCAAAACTTCCTCTAATCCTTCTTGCTTCAATTTCAGTCTCTCTTAATGTAAGCAAGTCACCAATTCTGACAGTTCCTTTCACGTTCCTTCTCAATACTTTACCAGCATTACGTCCATCAAGAATTTTTGCCATGACCTGGGTAACTTCTCCTCTTGCTCCAGTTCTTCCAACAAATTCCTCAACAATAGCATTTACTGGGCCCTCATTACTAAGTCTCTCAACTTTTATTGTTGCTCCAGATTCAGAACTTTTGTCTTTGATTTTTTGTTGCTTTGCCATATCGCCTTAGTCACTTAGATTTAATTTTTAATTGAGCGATATCTTTATCCGCTTCTCCAGCATTAACAACAGCTACAGCAGCAGCATTGACATTAATTCCAACAGCAATTCCTAATTTTTTTTTAGAATCAACTTCTTGGCAGGGGATATTTTTTTCTTTGCATAAAATTGGAATATGAGCAGTAATTTCTTTTGGTTCAACATCTTTCGCGCAGACAACTAACTTTGCGACCCCAAGCTCTATGGCTTTGGTCACTTCATTTACGCCCTTGTCAACTTTGCCTGTTTTCTTTGCTTTTTCAATTATTGAATAGAAGTCCATTATTGGCCTCCGTATTTAGTTACCTTCAACTCGTGAGAGTTGTAGGGATAGAGATTTGAAATCTCTGCTACCTCATCGGTTGAGTATAACTCAAAAAGATAGTTTATAAACATTTTTGTGAAATCTTTTCGTAATCAAAATATCCTTATGTATAGGATTAAAATTCAAAAACCCCAAGATTTAAAATCTCTTTCTGTATAGGATTTTTAAGCAGGAGTAGCGAAGTGGTCAAACGTGCGAGACTCAAGATTGAAATTATGAGTAATCTCGTGGCTTAGTGCCTTCGGAGGTTCGAATCCTCTCTCCTGCATTACAATGATAAAAAGAGAGTTAAAAGAAAGAGAAAAAATAGTTATTTACCTACTTTTAGTGATATCTCTTTTCTCTTTTATTTTTCTATTGTTAAACATCAGTAACACGAATGTCTTAACAGATTTAGATAAAAAAATAAATCTCCAAATGGAAAATAATCAATCTTCTTTTCTCGTAGCAGCATCAAAAATAATTAGCGCGATATTTGACCAAGCAATCTTTGTCGCTCTTCTTTTATTCATTACTCTTTATTTATTTTACAAAAAAAGAAAAAAAGAAGCAATTTGTCTTATATTTTTAACAGCAATTTCATTTTCCTTGGAACAACTGATTAAAATTGTCACACAAAGAGTAAGGCCTTTAAATGCAGTAGTGTTTGAAAAAACTTTTTCATTTCCAAGCGGCCATGCACTTATGGCTGTAATTTTCATTGGTACTTTAGTGTATTTGTTTGAGCACCATATAAAATCAAACAAAAGGAGAAATTTCCTTACAATTATTTCAGTCTTGCTCATAATTTTAATAAGTTCAACGCGCATATACATGAATGTTCACTGGTTCACAGATGTTTTAGCAGGTTTTGCCCTTGGCATTTTTCTTTTAATGTCATATATAATCATCATTCAACATACAGATATCTTTAAAACAAAACAGTCTCTCTGAATTTTATGCCCGAGTAGCTCAGCCCGGATTAGAGTAAAATATAAATACGTTATATTCTTATTGTTTAAGTGAAAATACAAATATCAGGGGAAGATAGAAAAAAGTTAATTCAATTATTAAAAGAAGAGTTCAAGTGCACTACTTTGAAAGAGTTGTCTATTAAAACAAAAATTTCTCTAAGAACAATACAACAGTGGCTATATGAGCCCAATTATTATATAAAAAAAGAGATAATTCCTAAAAATATATTACCCAAAATTATTATTATTGATGAAAAAGAAGATAATTGGGGAAAAGTTAAAGGAGGTAGAAAGACATATCAGATTTTATTAAGAAAATACGGTTATTCAGAAATAAAAAAAAGACAAAGCAATGGTGGAAAAAAGTCTATTAATATAATAAGAAAACTCAGATATAATCATTCATTAAACATAGATCTCAAAAATCCGCAATTCTTAGAGTTTTATGGAATTTTAATGGGTGATGGATGGCTTAGCAAATTAAAATACAAAAATAAAATTACTTATTTAATTGGAATAAGTGGGCATATAAATTTTGATAAAGATTTTCATAATTATTGTAAAAACAATATCAATAAGCTATTTAATCGGAATCCATATATGAAAGAGATAAGTCGTTCAAATGCTAGAGAGTTGCTTTTTAGTCATAAAGAATTATTTAATTTTCTAATCAATAATTTGGGCTTTCCAATTGGCAAGAAAAAAAATCTTTTCATTCCAGAAAGTATTTTATCTGGTGGCTATCAAAACACAAAACACATAATTAGAGGCATTTTTGATACTGATGGTTCTTTTTACTTAGACAAAACGCCTTCTGGAAATCCATATCCTTGCATATGCATAACTATGAAACAACCAAGTTTAATGAATGAAATAAACAATATTCTTTTGCAAGAAGGATTCAAGGTAAATTCAAGAAAATCAAGATTTCCCATTATGGAATTAAAATTAAAAGGAAGCAAACAATTAAAAAAGTGGATTACTGAAATAGGTTCATCAAATCCTTATAAATTAAATAAGATGAAAAAAGCCCTCGTGGCGCAATTGGATAGCGTGACACCCTCCTAAGGTGTAGGTTCCAGGTTCAAGTCCTGGCGGGGGCGCTTAATTTATTTAACTTGAAAATCGCAGGTTCAAATCCTGTCTTGGGCGTAATAATATTTAAATAATCATCAAATTATTACTCTATTATGAAAGATTCAAATAGACTTTTTATTTCATCTGCAGTCGGCGCATTCATTTATCTAACATCACAGACTACTACAGCGTCATCATATTTAACTCATGCACGGGATAACCAATCAAGAGATAATGCCCCTCTACCCTATCCAAACAAAAACCAGCCAGCGCAGCCTAAACAACCAGCAGTTATTTCAAGAAGAGAGGTCGCAATACGTAAAGAGGAGCAAGACACCTCTTTAATCACCCCTCCAGATTTTTATCTTAATGGTTCAGGGAATTTGAATTTACAAGATGCATGCAACGGACGACAAAAATATTTGAATTTACAGAATAAAATGGTCGGAGAAAGAGGATATTCAAGGAAAAGGTTTCAGTAATCAAAAGCTTTTTTAACTCTCTTTTTTTATCATTTTCGAGCATCGTTAGTTAAATGGTAGAATAGTGGATTTCCAATCCGCGGACACGGGTTCGATTCCCGTACGATGCATTGGCACAATTAGATTTAAAAGCAATCTAAATATAGAACATTTATAATGGAAAATAATCAAAATCAACAGCATCTGCATCAACAACATTCATCTAATGCGGCAGAAAAAAATTGGTACGATAAAAGCTACAAATGGACCCTAATCATCCCAGCAATATTGCTTCTCTTTTCAGTAATTTATCTTGTTAATTTTTATAACCAAAATCACGACATCATATACAAAGATGTTACTCTTACTGGAGGAACTACCGTCACGATATTCGATCCCTCCGTAAATTTAGATAAACTGGAGGCAGATCTTAAAACTCAATTTCCCGACTTGATTAGCAGATCCATATCAGATATAAGGACTGGCAAACAAGAAGGTTTTTTTGTCGAAACAAAAGCAGAACCAGAAGTCATCAAATCGGCGCTGGAAAAGTACCTTAATTATAAGTTAACATCAGACAATTCTTCCATTGAGTTTTCAGGAGCAAGTTTATCTTCAGGATTTTATCAGCAATTAAGAAATGGCATTTTAGGCGCCTTTTTACTTATGGGTTGGGTTGTTTTCTTCATATTTGCTGAATCAAGAAAAATAAAAGGAATTTCAACCATTCTTTCATTCCTTGGATTTAGCATTTTATTGCCAGGAATATCCACAATTAGCACTTTATCTTTTACAGGAATAGTTGCAGGTTTAATTTATGGTCTAACCAATAAAAAGAAGAGCAAAAACGATTATCTTTTACTTGGAATTACCGAAATATTAGCATTAATAATTTTCTTTCTTTATCCTGTTGTATGGATTGTAGCTCCAATAGGAATAATATTAATCGTATTGTACATAATTTATTCTATTCCAAGCTTTGCAGTCATTTTATGTGCCTTTGCAGATATTATTATGACAATTACAATGGTTAATCTTTTGCATATTCAGTTGTCTACAGCAGGAATTGTAGCATTTCTAATGCTTATAGGTTATTCAGTAGATACAGACATTTTGTTAACTACAAGACTATTAAAAGATAAAGAAGGACATGTCAATAAGAGAATTTTCGGTGCTTTCAAAACAGGAATGACAATGACTCTTGCAGCCATAGCATCAGTTGTGGTTTCATTGATAATCATATTTAATTTTTCAGATGCATTAAGACAAATATTTTCTATCATTTTAATCGGTCTTTTATTTGACATAATTAATACCTGGGTGACTAATAGTTCAATATTAAAGTGGTATATGGAGGTTAAACACATAGAATGAAATTCAATTGGGGATGGAGAGTTTGGCTGCTTATCATTGTCATAGCATTTGCGATTTTGGCTATTGGTCCTAATTTTAGCAAAAAAGTCGTCGTTCTCTCAGTTGAAAGAAATTCAACTGCATTCAATGAAGGTTTAAGGGCAGGAGAAATAATAATTGAAATAAACGGGCAAAAAATAGAGACAAAAGAAGATTACTATAAAGTTATAGATTCTATTTCATTAATTAACGGAACACAGCGCGTCGATATCAAAACAATAAAGAATAGTTATATTATCTTTTCGGATCAATATCTTAATATAACTGTCGGCGACGTTCCAAGCACCAAAATAAGAACCGGCCTTGATTTAAGTGGCGGCGCCAGAGCTCTTGTTCAACCTGAAGGAAATATAACTGATAAAGAATTTGATGATTTAATACAAGTAAGTAGAAACAGATTCAACGTTTTTGGTATTTCAGATGTTCAGATAAAAAAACAAACTGGCTTTTCAGGTGAAAAATATATGCTAGTTGAGGTTGCTGGAGCAACCCCAGTCGATTTACAAGAATTAGTCTCTCAGCAAGGCAAATTTGAAGCCAAAATAGGAAATGCAACTGTTTTTGAAGGTGGAAAAAAAGACATAAGTGATGTATGCAGAAGTGGAACCTGCTCTGGCATTGAAAGTTGTAATCCTGACCAAAGCAGAGGATATTCCTGTCAATTTAGATTTACTCTTTATCTAACTGAAGACGCTGCAAAAAGACATGCAGCAATTACAGAAAATATCACAGTTGATGAAACTGGGCAATATCTGTCAGAAAAACTTTATCTTTATGTTGATGATAATGAAGTTGATTCATTGTTAGTTGGTGTTGATTTAAGAGGGCAAGTCACAACTCAAATTTCAATACAAGGACCTGGCACTGGAGCAACTGAAGAGGAAGCTTACAAAGACGCAAAAGAAAATATGAAAAAATTGCAAACCGTTTTAATAACAGGTTCTTTGCCGTACAAATTAAACATTGTTAAACTAGATACAATTTCTCCAAACCTTGGCACACAATTTTCTTATCTCATTATTTTTGCAGCAGCAGCATCACTTGTTGCAGTCAGTATAATTATTTTTGCAAGATACAGAAAAGTAAAAGCATCTCTGGCATTGTTATTTACTTCTTTCTCCGAAATAATTATAATTTTGGGCGTTGCATCATTCATCAACTGGAATCTTGATTTGCCTTCAATAGCAGGAATTCTAGCAACCATTGGCACAGGTGTAGACTCACAAATAGTAATTCTTGATGAGGCAAGAAGAAATCTTCATACAAATCTAAGAGAAAAAATTAAGCGCGCTTTATTCATTATTCTTGCAGCGTATGCTACAGCAGCAGCATCCCTTTTACCATTAGGATGGGCTGGAGCAGGTCTGCTAAAGGGATTTGCAATCACAACATTCATAGGAATCACTGCAGGAGTTTTCATTTCCAGACCAGCATTCGCAGAAATGATAAGAAAAATTGAAGGGCAATAGAAATAATAAAATACCAAACATAAAAAACCAAAAAACAAAATGCTACCAAAAACACATATAATTTTAGGCGCTATTTTTTCAATTATAATTTGGATAATTTTTCCAGAGATAAATTTAATCTATCTTTCACTGATATTTTTATCATCATTTCTCATAGATGTTGACCATTATCTTGCATATGTTTTTGAAACAAAAAACCTAAGCCTGAAAAAAGCGTTTGACTATCATATTATGCTGGATAAATTAGAAATTGCTGAAAGAGCCAAAGGAATAAAAAGAAAAGGCCCATTCCATGTTTTTCATACATTCGAATTCTTGTTGGCAGTTTATCTAGTCAGCCTAATCTGGACTCCCATTTTATACATTTTGATAGGAATGCTTTTCCATTCAGCATTAGATATAATTTCTTTAATTAACCTCAGAACCCTATATCGAAGGGAATTCTTCCTCACAAATTGGATAATAAAAAAGTTCTAAGATATATAATTTAATCTACCCGCACGTCTAATAGGCATTGAAGTAGCATTCGGTGTAATATTAATTGAACAAAAAAGAAACATTTATAAATAAGTCTTTACATGTATTTACATGAGCGATAGAAAACGAACGAAAAAAATAAGAGAGAAGAGAATAGAATCTATTGATAAACAGATATCTGTTCATGAGGGAAAAATTAAAACTGAAAGACCAAAGAAAGATACGACTATTGATTATTGGAATAAAGAGATAGAGAAAAACTTTAAGAAAATAAAAAAGGAAGACGAAAAATATTTAGAGGATGAAGATTAAAAATGGAGATAATTTCAAGAAAAGCAATAAGATCTGGAAATGCATCTGCAGTTGTTTTACCAAAATCATGGTTAAACAAGAATGTTAAAGTAGAATTAGTAGAAAAAAATAAAGAAACAATTTTGTATGATGTTTTGAATATCGTAAAATCACATATAGATTTATCAGAAATTATAGGAATTTATCTTGTAGGAAGCTATGCAAGGGGGGATAATGAATATGCGAGTGATGTAGACATATTAATTATATCTGAAAAAACAGATAGAGAATTAATTAAAAAAGAAGGCTATGAAATACTAATAGTTTCTTTGAATTTATTAAATTATAAATTAAATAAAAATTTATTACCTATTGGAACAATGTTAAAAGAAGCTCAGCCTTTATTAAACAATAATTTTCTTAAGGAAGTAAATATAAATGTTACTAGAAAGAATATAAAATGGTATCTGGAAACAACAAAAGACCGCTTAAAAATAATAAAAGATTCAATTGATAGAATAGAAGATAAGAAACCCAATGGTAAATTAAGTGATGCCATAGCTTATTCTTTAATTTTAAGATTAAGAACTCTCTATATGATTGATGGTTTAAGAAACAATAAAGTATATAACAAAAATGAATTTATTGAGTTAATCAAAAAAATCTCTGGCTCTTCAACTGCATATGAACGGTATGTTTATTCAAAGAGCAACGAAGACAGCAAAAGAGTGCTTTTGTTAAGTGAAGGAAAAAAGATTTATATTTATTTAAAAGAATATCTTCAGAAAATAAGAAAATCTATGATGTAATGGGCTGCAAGAATAGAATGGGTGAATTCTTAGATAAAAAATAGATATATTTCATAGATTAAACACAATAGGACTTATTTAGATTCTGCTTGTCAGTTTTATTAGAGTGTAAGATAATAATATTTCATTTTCTGAAATTTTGCAATATAAAAAACAAAATTCCAATTAATAATAAAAAAATAAAAAGGAAAAAAATAAAAAAATAATAAATATTTACGCTGTGCAAGTAACTGGAAGTGAAGCAGGACATACATTGCTTGCACCAACTATCTTACCATAAACAACCATTTTATCTCCAGCTACAACACCTGTTGTAGGGGCAGAAGTAATAGGGCTGAATTTAATCGTAAGATCGCTACCTGTGGCTTGCGAAACACTAGTTTTCGCAACTCCTGCTGGACTCTGGAATTGATAAGTTATACTTTCTAAGATTGATTCCGACCCTCCGGCTCCCCTAACAGCAGTTCCGGTTTGGGGTGTTGTAGCACTACACGAATTAGCAGTAATCTCAAGAGCTTGGCATTGAACAGCAGTATCTACTTGAGGACCGGCATTACCGACCACCCTAAGGATTATAGCTCCAACAATAGCTACAGCAGCAACTACCAGCAGGATTATAAGAACTGTTGAAACGACATCACTAACAGCTTTTTTATTGTACATTTTTGACCTCCTTTTATCTTTATATAAAGCATATATGCTTGAATATATAAAATAGAGGATATTTATAAACCTTTCTCATAACCTCTTATGATTATCGATGGGCAAACCAAAATTCACTTTCAGATTGCCCATTTTTATCACATCTAACAAATCCAAATCTTTCAAATTGAATTAAGCTGTCAACTTTAATATTTTTCACAGCTTTTTCAGCCAATCCAGAAGCCAATTTTCCGTCAGGCATCAATATTTTCACTTTTTCTCCAATTGAAACCCAATTTATTTTTGGAATGTCTTTATTATCAATTGAAGTAAATTTACCCTCTTTTTTGCTCTTATCAAGCTTTATGTTATACAAATGCAGCAATCTTATCTCTTTTCCTTTCAAATTTTCAAAGTCTTGTTTGGAAATGAATATGCTTTTTCCAATTTCAATCTTTCTTTTTTCTTTTTTATCAGGATGTATTTGCACTGAGATGTTCTTTATTTTAGGGGCATTCTTTATTTTTATCTCCACAGGCTCAGAAGCAAAACTATATCTATCTGCATCAGAATCAGCCATTTTTCTGTTTATTGAATAAAGTGATTCAATCGGCACAGTAATGTCCTGCCGGTTTATTCCAAATCCCTTTACAAATTCAAGAATAGCCTCTTTTCTTATTCCTCTTCTTTTTAAACTTTGAATACTCCACGTTCTTGGATCATCCCACCCGCTAAACTGCCCAGATTTAACTTCTTTCTGCGCCTTCGATTTGGATATTTTATTTTCAATACCATCTATTCTTATCAATGCAGTGTGTATTGTCTCAGGATGTTTCCAACCAAATATGTCCCAAATATATTTTTCCATATCCGTCTCAATAGCCAAATCATTTCCTCTTAAAATATGGGTAATTCCAAGCAGATGGTCATCAATTGCCCAATTCATTTCAAGAGTTGGCCAAACCCTATATTTGCTGCCAATTCTCGGGTGTTTTCTGTCAGATATTTTAAACAACACCCTGTCTCTAAAAGCAGGATTTGGGTCTTGCATGGATGTTTTCAATCTTAAAACAGCAGTTCCTTCCTTAGCATCAAACATTTTTTTCCATCTTTTCTTTTGTTCCTCAATAGAAATGTTTCTATGCTCGCATTCTTTTCCTTCAACTCTGTTGTCATGCAATGTTTTCTGCAAACAATGACAAACATATGCTTTCCCCTTTTCAATCAATTTATCTGCATATTGATAATAAATGTCCAGCCTATTAGATTTGTAAATAACTGGCTTTTCATACTTAATTCCAAGCCATAAAAACGCATCTTCTAATAATTTGTAAGACTCTGGCATTATTTGTTTATCTTCGCTTCCAATAGTGTCATCCATCACAAGAAGAATTTTTGCATTATATTTTTGCGCATATAATGCATTCAAAAGATAAGTTTTAGCATTTCCTATGTGCAATGCTCCTGAAGGATATGGCGCCAGTCTGAAAACCATGTTTTTCCCAACATTTTCCAGTTCAGGAAGTCCTTTTTCATGTTCCTCTCTCTCCTTGGCATATTTTTTGTACTTTTCAAATTCTTTTTCTCTTTCATCCTTAGATAGAGAGTTAACTTTTTTAACTATTTCAGAAATTTTAGGCATTACAAGCCTAATGTCCTTTTTATCAAGTTTATGTTGAAAAAGTTTAGGCAATATTTTTCCAGCCTCAGCAGAATCATATTCAATCGCATTTTTTAATGCATATGCCCAAATTTCGTTTGAAAAATCCTTCATTATCTAAGAAAAACCAGCCATTATATAAACCTTCTTTTTCCTCGCTTTTTAGTTAAAGACTTTCTTCTCAAAATTTTCCAATTTGGATTCAATCAATGTTAGTTTATCAACCAATTGAGATATTTTAAATTCAAAATCATCTAACTTAATTTTAAATGCATTCATTTCAGCACTATCTGAAGACAAAGCAGAGCTCGAAGTTAAAAAATTATCATTTGTATTTGAATTGGATGAATTGAAGGTATTTGACGCGCTTTGTGCCAAATTATCAAGAAAATTGAATGGATTTGATGCTCCCGTATTATTCACAGAAGAAACCGCATCGCCCATTATTGCACCATTTGCCATTGAAGTGAAATCAATCTCCCCGCTTGAATTAACTTTATAAGGCATTTTCCTTTTTTCAGGCTTTTTTATAAACCCCTTTTTCTGCAATAAAGTATAATCTACAGTTTCAACGCCTCTTTTATTCAATATTCCCATACAAAATTCAAGGTATAAACTTTATTTAAAGTTATTGGACAAACTTTAAATAAACCCATTTCTTTTATAAAGCATATAAAAAAGAGCATAAAATGGCGGTAAACATTCACAATCTAATTGCGGCAATAAATCCAGAGGTTTATTGTGAACCAAATATCGAAGAAGAAGGTAAATGGATAAATCTTAGAGACAGAGTCAAGAAAATAGTGAAAGAAAAAGGATACCTTGTAGCAGCCGAAACAGCGCAAGTTGTGGAACCAAAAGCAATGGATTTGGGAGAAATTGGCTTGCCAGGTTCAGTGGAGAATGTAAATCCATTCAAATTGCCAGGCATAAAAAACCCAATTGAAAAACATCTCCTCGTTTATGATTCAACAAGCCAAAACTTAGAACCAATATATTTCTGGATTTTAGACAATTTATATCAAGAGTATAAAAGCATGAAGCAAGTGGATAAATTAGTTGACAACTTTATTTCTTCCCCTGGCTCAGGACATTTCTCAGAGACAGGCCAAAAAGCAACTAAAATGCAAGATGAAGCAATGAAGCTAATAGGTGTTGCAAATCAGGTTGTAAAATCAATTTTAAATTTAATTTATGACTTGAAAGAATTTAGAATCAGGTTAGACCTTTACGATAAATATAAATCAAATAAACCTGAAGAAAAGGAATCTGCTTTTTTATCTCTAAAACAAATATGGATGGATACAGTGGATATGAAAAGAGGAAACACCTCAATTAAGGCTCTTGCTTTAGGTTCCCAATCATATTTTGTAACTTTGATTGATGCATTCATGAAGACAAAAACTTTGAAGGAAATTGATGAAATTGATTTAAATGATAGAGTAAAAAGACTTTTGCAGCAGAGATTGGGGGAATTTTTAAATTGGATATTAGAGTCAGAAAAAGAATTGCGTAAAAGATATGAAATTGAACGCACTTATTTAAAAAGTCAAGTCAATACCGTCCATCTTTATGCAAGATGGGCCAAACCTTATTTAAGAGCTGCAAGAAAATTAGAGCAAAATGCAGCAGATACGGCAGCACTTGTTACTGCTTTCAACACAGTTTTGTTTGAATTAACTCTGTTAGGACAAAGTGAATATAGACCAGAGGATGACGTTGCTAGAGGAGATCTTCCTAAAGAGTTTAAAAAAGCAAAGTTAAGAAAATATCAGCCCTTGATTATTGTTGAATTAAAATTCAGAAGTATACCGGAAAGAGCAGGTCAGCAAGGCTATGGTTTTAGGGGCAGGGTCGAAATTACATTCACAAGTTATGCTCTAAATAAGGATGAAGTTCAGTTGCTTAAGGAATTAATCGCGCAAGATGATTTTGGAGATGTTTTTAAATTTATTCAAGGTGCCACTGAAGAAAGCCTAGGACAATTAAAGGAAGACATTGACTTCTTTTTGAAAGATTTAGATGAAAAACCTGGGAAGAAAGATGAATCAAACAATAATTCAAATGATACAAATCCCTTTTCAGCACTATTTTCCGCATTTAAAAAATCTGAAAGTTCAGATGAAAAAAAATCGGAGCAAAAAGAAGGCGACATTCTCTTTAAAGAGATAAAAAAAGACAGTGATTATGAAAAAGTTGTTCGTTCAATGGCTATAATTACAGCAAGACAAGAATGCAGGAAGTTTTACAATTTATACAAGAAAGTGCATGAAATGCCAACTTTCTAACCATTCAATCGCTGGTTTTAAATATTACCTTATGCTATAAAATATATGCCAAAAAAGAAAAAATCAGAGATGAAAGTTACTGAAATTCCTTCAAAGATAAAAGAAGTGAAGGAAGTAAAAGAAGTCGATGAATCAGAATTAGAAAAAGAAGTTGACGAACTTGATTTTTCAGACACTGAAAATGTCGGTTTTGCTCCTTCAGGAAGATTTCAAGCTCCAATTTTAAGTTCAGGAGAAAATGCCCAGCAGGTTGAAGATCAGCCGGTTACAGCAGAACAAAGAAGAGACGAACCAGAATTTAGCCAGACTCGTATGTACTCTTCTCAACCTGTCGCCACTCAAGAAAGAGCAAGGTATGTTTCTCCAGAAGATGCAATGAGAAGAGTAAATCCTTCTCTCACACAGACAAATGTCAATTTTAATCCAATGAGACGATCAGAAGAATTCAGCCCAGGAGAATTGGCGCAATTAAGAAATGAAAATATAGAAAAACAAGACCTCATCCAAGATCGCCCAGATGTGAATAAGCGCAAATATACCTGGGAAAGATAATAAATAGCAGGTTTTATATACAATAAATTCTATTCCATTTTAGGTGAAAGAAATGGCAGGTTATGAAAAATTTTATACGGGCGCTGACTATGGTTTAGAAAAAAAATATGATGATGACTTTTTGCAGATGGAATATCGGACTCCAACTGGAAACATTGGCCTTACAACAGATGCAAGGACGGCAAATCAGTTGCAATCTGCAACCCAGCAATTCAATACTGGAGCAAAAGCAATTGAAGTTCAAATGACTATGCCCGAAGTGGCAGAATCTATCCCTGAACAACATCTTGTAGAGTTAAATAGATTGAAGAAATTAATGGGTGCTGACTTCACAGTTCATGGTCCACTTGTTGAACCTACTGGCGTCACAAGACGTGGCTGGGACCCAACTCAAAGGCAGCAGGCAGAAAGACAGATGTGGCTTGGCTTAAGCAGAGCACACAAAGTAGATCCAGATGGAAATGTTGTAGTCACATTCCATAGCAGCAATGGCCTTCCAGACCCTGAAACAGTTGTATATGATGATGATACCCAACAGCCAAAAGTAACAAACATAATGCTTATTGATGAGAGAACAGGCGATTTTGGCCAGGTGATGCCAAAGAAGCATAATTTTCCAGGACAAGAAAGCGACCCAAGAAAAGAAATAGAAAACCAAAATAAAGAAGCCTGGTTTAGAGAATTGCAGCATGTAAGTTTTAATGCTAATCAAGGTGAAGATGTAGTAAAGCACGCTTTTTCAGGAAAAGAAAAAGAAATTGAAGATCTTAAAAAACTAAATGGCAGAGACATTTTAGGAAAAACTTACAAGCTTTATACCGAAGGTAAAAAAGAAGAAGCTCTTAAAAATATTGGAAACATTGCAGTGACTGGACCAATAATAGATGATTTAATGTCTCAAATTACACGTGGGGACATTTATCTTAGAGATGCCTATGAAGGTTTTAAAAATTTATATGAAAAATCATACGATGCAGCAGAAAGGAGTGGCAGTGAAGAGGATATAAAAAAATTGAAGGCATTTGCAAACGAAATTGCCCCCAAAGTAAAATATTTAGAGAATGATCCATCAAGAGTAGATGAATTAGGACAGACAATAGTAAGAGGAGTTGAAGTTTTAAGATCTATTTCTCCCCCTCAAACCCTGCGCCCCTTAAAGGAATTTGCAATCGAACAAGCCTCTGAAACTTTTTCAAATCTTGCTGTAAAATCTTACAATGAATTTAAAGACAAAGCGCCAGTAATTAGCATTGAAAATCCGCCAGCAGGTTCTGGATTAAGCAGAGCAGAAGATATCAAAGAATTAATAGAAAAATCTCGTGAAAAATTTGTTGAAAAAGCAACAAAAGAGGGAATGTCAAAATACGAAGCAAAACAACAATCTGAAAAATTAATTGGGGCAACATGGGATCTTGGACATATAAACATGATTAAAAAATTTGGCTTTGATGACAAAACTCTTGTTGAAGAAACGAAAAAAATCGCTCCTTATGTAAAAAATGTTCACTTATCCGATAATTTTGGCATGGAACATACAGAATTGCCAATGGGGATGGGCAATGTTCCAACAAAGAAACATATGGATATTCTGAACCAATACAATGAAAAGGTAAAAAAAATTATTGAAACTGGGCAATGGTACCAACATTTCAAAACATCTCCGTTTGGTGAAACTTTATCTGCTTTCGGTTCTCCAATTTATTCTATGCAATTATCTCCTAGCTGGAATCAAGAATATGTGAGAAATTCTGGCGGTTATTTCGCAGGCTATGGAACAAATCCAGACGTGCATCATTCAGTATATGGTGCCGGATTTTCAGGTCTCCCTCTAGAACTTGGAGGTCAAATTGCCGGAAGAAGTCGTTTTTCTGGCACAGCAATGGAGTAGTAAAAATTAAAAAGCTTCCAATGCTCTAAATAATATAAAATGGTAGAAAAAAGGGTCGAACAAATAGAAGAAGTTCCAATTGTCGAGCAAAAATCTCTCAAATCTGAAAAAGATGTTGCAATGGACTTCGCTTTGCAAGTTCATAGAAAATTCGATCGTCTAATCAAAGCATCTATTCTTTTCGGTTCACAAGCAAAAGGAACAGCAAGTGCAAACTCAGATATTGACATAATAATAGTAGTAGATGATGCATCAGTAAACTGGGACATTGAATTAATTGCATGGTACAGAGAAGAATTGGCCAAAATAATAGCCGGAAGCAAATATCGTCAAGAATTACATATCAACACAATAAAATTGACAACTTGGTGGCAAGACCTTCTTTATGGAGAGCCAGTCGTAATAAACATAATCAGATATGGAGAAGTTCTAATTGACATTGGAGGGTTTTTCAATCCATTAAAAGCTCTGCTGGCCCAAGGAAAGATAAGGTCCACACCGGAGGCAGTCTATGCCTCTTTGCAGAGAGCACCAATGCATTTAGCCAGGAGTAAAAATGCCCAGCTAGGCGCCGTAGAAGGCGTTTATTGGACATTTATAGACGCAGCTCAAGCTTCACTAATGACTGCAGGTAAAATGCCTCCTAGCCCGGAGCATATTCCATTCATGCTAAAACAGACATTTGTTGATAAAAATATGATGAGTATGGAATATGTTAATGACATAAAGAATCTTTATGCAATTCATAAAGAAATAATACATGGCAAGATTTTCGATATAAAAGGTTCTGACATAGATGCCTGGCAAGTCAGAGCTGAAAAATTCTTGCAAGAAACGACAAAGTTGATTTCAAGAATGATTGAATCTCATTAAATAAAAATTTGCTTTTTACATCTGAATGCCATCATCTTTTAATGCTTTTTTGTTAGCATCTATTTCCTTTTCTCTTTCTGTTTTGATTTCAGCTTCATATTTTGGTTTTTCAATTGCATATCCCATCTGAGCCATTGCTACATAATGAGGTCTAAGAGATTTTTCCCATATCTTTTTCTTATCCTTATCCTTAATATCTGCAGTTAATGCATTTTCAGCTCTATCAAGGCTTTTATCAATCAATGCAACGTATTTTTTCCTGTCAGGTACAATTCTATCTCCGTCTTGTTTTGCTAAACTTAAAACAAATTCTTGTTGTTTGTTATCATATAATCTCTTGAACATATACTGAGCAATTGATTCCTTCTGTATTAAGTATGAGAAAAGAGAAACCCCATCTTTAGTAAGACCGCCAGTGCTCTTAAGATTTTTTGCCACATATTCTCTCATACCCTCAGCTTTTCCTTCTTCTTCTTTCATTTGCATTATCTGAGTCATACCTTTAATTTCATTCAATAGCTTAACAAGTCCATCATGCTTTTCATCTCCATTTTTGTACATTGGTAAACTCCGTACAAGTTGGTTAAGTGCATTTTC
>JBBTAG010000069.1:0-5809 GCA_038044345.1 Nanobdellota archaeon | reverse complement strand
GATAGCAAAGTTCATGCTTAGAGAAGAAAAAGTAACAAAGAAATAAACTTTTTTGTTTTTCATTATATTTATTTCTTTTCATTTTTATTTTTTCAAAGCTTAAACTTTTAAGCACAAACAAAAACTTTCAGCATACACACAAAGTTTGTTTTAATGCCCTTAAATAATTTTAATAATTAATATTATAGTTTCATAAAATATAAATACTTAATTAGCATAATATATTCATACACCTCTTTTTCCCAGGGGAGGACGTTTGATCACATCTATTTAAAAATAGGATCAAATCTCCTCTTCTAGGGTATATTCTCCTCGCATTTCTTGCCAAAAACCCCTGCTTTTTTACTTAAAAATAAGCTTCAATAAAAGCGAGGCCGAAGGCCGAGTCGCGCCCGACATCGAAAGATTTAAATACCTAGCAAAACATTCAAAAATATGAAAATAGATAAAACTCATCTACAAATTGCAGGATTAGCAACAGTTCTAGGAATAAACGCAGCTTTGGCAATATCTGCGGAAAGCAATATAGAGGGGGCTATGAATACATCCGGTATGGATCGTTATGAATTGATGCAAAAGTACGACACCGATAGAAATGGAATTTTGAGCAAATCGGAACTTAAAGCATTCGAAAGAGATTATACAATTTAATTAATTCCTTTACAAATAGATAAATTCAAACCTTCGCTTAAGATACCTTATGAGCCCATTTGTTTCTACATTGGTATATAGATAGGTTCGCATTCTTCATTAACTGCCCTATAAAAGATAAATTTAAATAATAAGGCAAATTATAAAGAATATGACTGAGAAAAATCTTGATGAAATAATTGAAGTTAATGTTCCAATTTCAGACGTGGAAGCATGTGCTAGAATCGTTACAGGAAATTTTGAGCCACCAAAACCTATTCAAATGACAAGAAGGGAACTTAGAGATCATAGAAGAATAGGATATGTGGGGATGGCAATCGTTACTGGAATATTGGCTTATCACGTAACTCACAATTTGGGTTATTTCATAAAAGATTTTCAACAACCAAAATATTTACCTTTTCATTTAATTGTTCCTTAATTTTCTTTCTGCGTAATCTTTTTATCTTTTATCAAAACTTTCAGCTAAGCCCCGGACACTTAATTTTTCTTCTTTCTTAAGATAATCTCATCTTTCTTTGTTTCAACATCTATTTCATCACCTGCTTTAAGCTCTGCTGTTGAAAGAATAGATGTGGGGATATTGATTTTATATTTGTAATATGCCTTTCCACCATACTCTCTAGACTTCTCTTTTAATATCTTCATAATAATATAAACGAAAAAGAGTATTTAAAGTTTTAGAGACCGAAAGATTTAAATACTTTAGAGACCTAAATTAATTATGATTTTAGGCACATGTAAAAATTGTAAAAAAGAGAAAGAAAATATTGTTCAATCTGGGAAATCTGAAGGATTATGTAAGATTTGTTATAAAAAACTTATTTGGAAACCCAAGGTAGTTATATGCGCTAGATGTAAAAGAGATTTACCTATGCATGCAAAAGGACTTTGCACAGGATGTTATGCTTCCACTTTCCATAGTGATATTATTAAGATTCACAACGCAAAAAATTATCATAAAATAGACTCAGACTTGTATAAAAAAATTATAAAGAAATGCATTATTTGTAATTTTGATAAGATAATCGAGATACATCACTTAGATCATAACCATCAAAATAATTTTCCTCAAAATCTTGTTGGGCTTTGCCCAAATTGTCATAAATTATTACATTCACAGAAGTATCAAAAGGAGATTTTCAATAATCTAAAGGCAAAAGGATTCAATGTGCCCGAAAGTAGTTATTCGGACGGATTTTTTAATAAAAAATAATATGATTAAACAAAGTAAAAATTCATACAAAAAGGTAAAAAACAGGCAAAAAAGCCTATTTGTCGAATATTTTGGAGATTCCCCATATATCAGAGTGTTAGATTTTCTTATAGAAGGGCATATGTTTGACTACAGTATGACCGAACTCGCTAGAGGTGCTGGAGTCGGTTGGAGTGTATTCACTAAGATTTGGACAAACTTGCTAAGAAAAAATATAATCATTCAGACAAGAACAATAGGTAATGCTAAACTTTTCAAGCTTAACATAGACAATCCCGTCGTAAAAAAGATGATTCAATTTGACTGGGAATTGTCTAAATTGGCTGCTGACGGTATGTTAAAGGAATTAGAAGTTACCAGTTAATCTATTAGTCTATTGAAAATCATGAAAAGAAAGTCTCCATTAACGAAGATAATTAAAGGAAAACGAGCGAATGTGTGTGATTATCAAGGAACGTGCACTAATAGGGTTCACAGAGAGGTTTATCCTTCTTTTTTAGGTGGAAAATACAAGAATCGTGGTTGGAGTTATCTTTGCAGAAAACATTTTGAACAGGAAGTAAAAAGATTCAAAGGTAAATTAGTTCATTCTTCCTTAGACTAATTCAATATTTTTTGATTCTTCTCGTCTTTTTTCACTAAATAAATAGCCCCAGTAAACGAAGGCGCGAAGCGCCTTTCGCGCCCGACATGGAAAAGTATAAATAGTTCTGTATCATTAATGTATCATGGAAATAGAAACATTAACTAGAAAATGGGGTAATTCAATTGCGGTAATAATTCCTTCAGGAATAGCAGAGCAGGAAAAGCTTAAGGAAAATGAAAAAGTCATTATTAGAGTTGAAAGACCAAAAGTCAAAGCAGGTGCTTTATTTGGAAAATTTCCTAAATGGAGACTTACTACTCAAGAAATGAAGGACGAAGTTAGGAGAGGATGGTTAAGTGCTTCTGATAGAGAAAGAGAGGAAGAATGGAAGAAGAACGAGCGGAAGAAATAGACGCCAAAGAAAAACCAGAGAAGAAATCTTACTTTTTTGATACTTATGCAATTATTGAAATTCTCAGAGGCAATACTAGTTACGCAAAATATACTGACTTGCCTGCTACAATGTCTCAATGGAACTTGGCTGAAGTGTATTACAATGCCATTCTTAATCTTCTTCTTGGAGATCCTGATGAGATATATAATGAATATAAGAGTGCTGTTGTTGAAATAGATGACGAAACATTAAAAGAAGCAATGAAATTCAGAAAACAATACAAGAAACAAGACGTTTCATATGCCGATGCGATAGGTTATATTTATGCAAAGCGTAATAAAATGATTTTTCTCACAGGTGATAAGGAATTCAAGGAATTGGGCAATGTCGAATTCACTAAATAAATAGCCTCAGTAAACGAAGGCGCAAACATCACACAAATCTTTAAATAATTTGATTTGGAGACCGTCTCATGATAAAAGATAGAACTAAAGAATATTCGGCATTTCTTTACGGTGCTTCTGGTAAAACTATATCTTGCAACGCAGGACCATGCGACGGCGAAGGGGCGTATATCAGGAAGGCCGATCTTATACGTCAAGCAAATGAAAACGGTTACTGTTTTGAAGGTCCGTTTGGTTATGCTATTCAGCAAGTTCATTTTAAACTTGAACAAGATGGAACTGGCATAGGTTATGAAGATAAAGTCACTTTCTCATTTGATGAATTCTTTAAAGCAGGCAAACCCCAAGGAATCATGATAAAGGTTACTGAACATTTCGAGCCAGTAAATATACAGACTCAGAGTGAGGAAGTTAATTCTTCAACTTCCCCAATTCGTAGATCATTAGCGCAGATGGAAACTAGACAAGCCATTCCGTACTCTGATTTTAGGGGATATCATTGATAAATATTGCGTACAAGCATCATTAAACGAAGCCCCAAATCTGTCCTACGGATTTGTCGACGACAAGCTTTTAATCTGTTTCTTCACTCCGCTTAACCGCTTGGTGCGAACCTATAGGTATCGCACAATGGCTTGCTTAAACGAAATTGCTGAATAATAAAACAATAGAAAAATTTATTTCAAATAATTATCAACCTTTTCTACTTCTGCATCAATTGATTTGCATATTCTTTCGGCAACAGGTCTTGAAATTTTATCAGTCATTGATATAGCACCACTACTTTTCAACATAAAATTTTTTTGTTGTCTCAAGTTATCATCTAAAACTGATTGGGCTTTTTCATAATCCCTGTTCTTTAGAAGTTGACCTATTTCCAAATATTTGTCAGTTACTTCTATTTCATATGAGGCGACTTTTTCAGTAAGTTGGTCAACTCCTTGTTGTGATATTTCATAACCACAACCTGAAAGCCCAACTGTTCCAACTATAGCAATTGATGCTAAAGTTTTTCTTATATTTAAGATCATAGAAATTTGATAATTGGAGAGTTTATAAATCTTTCGATTGTCACCACTTTATAGTTATTGATAACATGGCAATTACGCTCGAAATCAGGCCGAGAACAAGTCAATATTCACGAGGGCGTTCGTAGCCATCTCGTGTTCTTCGAACCGCTTAATGTTCACTAAGCGAGGAAGTAAGCATTCATTTTCTCTTCAATAAGAAATAAATTGCAATACTTACGAACATCAGCCCAGCTATACGAATCATTCTTGTCCAAGGCATACTTTCAACCAAATGGTTTTTGAAATCAATAAACCATTGATTCATATTTTTCTTTTGATTTTTATTCTTCATACAAAAACGAAAAAACGATGCCTTTTAAACTTAAGCCCCTGCTTAAAAATGTTGAAGATTGCTAGCAGATTTAAGCATTTTTAAACCCAAAAAAATCATCATCATAACAAAAAAAATCTGGCCAAAAACATAGAAATTTCAATTAATTCCAATCAATTTTATCTTAAATATTAATGTTTTTCCAGCCAATGGATGATTCAAATCAAGGGTTACATTTGTTTTAGTAATTTTCGCGATTTTTGCAGGAAATTTCTGTCCAGAAGGCGTTGAAAGCAACAAAGCCATTCCCTCCTCCGGTTTGCCCCCATCAGGCAAGGGAGGAAGAACCTTTATTGGCATTTCCTTTACAATTTCCTTTTTTGGATGCCCGTAACCATCTTCAGGAGTTATTTTTATCTCTTTTTCCTCATTAATCTTCATTCCAATCAATGCATCATCAAATCCTTTAATTACTTGCCTGGAACCAACCGTAAATTCTAACGGATGAGAATGATCTCCATGCTTAGAAGAATCAAATATCTCTCCAGACTCTAATTTACCTTCATAATCAACCTTAACTTTATCGCCTTTCTTAACTGCCATCAACTTTTTATTTTTTCACACTATTTAAATGCTTCTTTATTCCGGGATGTAGAATTCTCAATCTACTAAATACACTTGCGAGCAATCCCATATTTAATGGAAAACTAACTCAAAAATAGTTTTATGAATAGAAATGATAATAAGGAAAACGAGCAGCTATTTTTATCTTATATCCAGCATCTTTTGCACGATTTATAATTCTATTTGTCGATAGAAATGGAGTGAATATAATTATGGGGTCGAGGTTCTTTTTATGATGGACAATTTGCACTCCTTTTCTAGTATAAAATGGCGGGATATATGCTATTTTGAAAATATCTATTTCTTTTCTATCCAATTCAATTTTTTCGAAATAAGAATATAAAATTACTTTGTTATTGAAAATTTTCAGTCTGCCGAATAAGGCAAGAAAACCTTCCGCTTTATCGTAATCCTTTAGACTGTTTATCGGAGGGAAACGAGTTAAGAAACGAAATCCGCCAAAGGCCGAATAAAAAAGAATTTTTTTATGTGCCATAATTTAATAGCAAAAAAGAACAATTTAAATCTTTCGTTATCAATAGTATCTCCGAACTAAACAGCAAAATAGGATAGGCAAGCCTATCCTAAAAACT
>JBBTAG010000068.1:0-1567 GCA_038044345.1 Nanobdellota archaeon | reverse complement strand
CGAGGAACGACCTCGGCTTAAAAGCCGAGGTTTTCTGTCAAGTTCCTCGACATAATAATCTTTGTTTTCAGATAACCTTCTTGATATGTCTGTAGCTATTTTTTCTATGGAATTTCTATCCCTTCCAGAGGATTTCAACATTGAAATTCTAATCTGTTTATGGCTTTTGAATATGGCTGCCAGAGCACTTATTACTCCATCTGTAACTCCGCCTTTGCCTATTTGAAACTTTATGGATGGAAGAGTCATTTTTATTTTTTGCAAAAACGCAAACCTCCTGATGGAATTGCTGACATTATCTCATATTGGGTAAAAAGACCATTTAATTCATTTAATATTTTTGGTGCAAGCTCTTCTTTTGGTATTTTCCCAGGATAAATTATCCCAAAAATATTTTTTTTGTTTTTAACTGACTTTTCTGGAACTGCTCTTAAAATACCTTGTTGTTTTATTAAGACTAATGAAAGCTCCACAGAGATTTTTTTAACATTACCTATGACTCCCCAAGTGCCAGACTTCATACCTTTTGTTTTGTAGATTTGATTTGAATTGAAAAAATGCACATATACTTTTTTACTTCCTTTTTTCCAAGCCTGACTGAAGCAGGCTGTAAAAACTGCTGACTCTTCAACATCATTTTTATCAATTTTGTTAATATCTGAAATAATTATCGAAAAAGGACTTCCTGGGGCTTCTGTATGCAAAACTATAAAATCCTTTTTTAAAGATTTAATTTTTTGCAGAAAAGAATCATTTTGCACTGCATTTTTGCCTCCAATGACTAATTTATCTGATGAGGTGTAAAACCATTTATATTTTTTATAATCTTCAAATTCTTTCATAGACATTTTAACAAGAATGGGTTTTTAATTGTTTTTGATTAACAAATAGAATTCCTAACAAATCCTACCCTGCTGACTTCAAAATCCAAATCAGGCGATGCGACTGTCACACCATCTTTCTTTACTTCTAATTGAATTTTTATCGGGCCTTCAGGGGCATTGTCTGGTATCGTTATAAGAATAGGTTTTTTAACCCCTTGGTCACCTGGCGAGATAGGTGCACTCCATGTGGATAATTTTATCCATCCCTTTAATTGCTCATCTTTAAGACTTAGGATAAAAGAAGTTGCACTTGTCATGGTTATTTGATAATTTGCCTTTTCTGAAGCTTTAATTATGCAAAAGATATAATTTGGTTTGCCTGCGAGAAGTTTGACTGCTTCTCCACCTGAGCCTATGCAAGCCACTTCTGATCCAGAATCACCAAAATACCTATTCAATTCATCAGTGACTTTAGAATTAACTTCTGTTGTCAAAGCTATTGTGTTGCACATGATATTTCTTACTAAAACCATGCCTAAAATGAGCATTGTGACACCAAGAACAATAATAATTATTGTTCCCACAGAAAGTTCAATTGCACCCTTTTTGTTTTTTATTTTCATTTAATCTCTCTCTTTTTGCACCTTTTATAAACACAACAGGGTTTTATAAAGATTGCTCTTGAATAGGCTTTGCGTGAGATAAGTCCTACTTACTAAGTTTGTCAAGAAGTTCTAGTTTGT
>JBBTAG010000067.1:0-12067 GCA_038044345.1 Nanobdellota archaeon | reverse complement strand
CCAGAGCAACTTAAGCAAGCGATTTCAACCCATCGCCTTCTTTTCTCGGTATAACATGTAAATGAGCATGCTTCACAATCTGCCCCGCGCACTCAAGATTATTCATTACGATATTAAACCCATTTCCTTTTTTCTTATCCAACAAATCGGAGGCTATTTTTTTAGTCAAATTAAGCATCTCAGATGCAAGATTATCTGGGATGTCAAGCAAAGTAACAAAATGCCTTTTTGGCACAATCAAAGTATGCCCATCAGCCTTTGGATGAGCATCTAAAAAAGCAATAAAATTATTTGTCTTTGCAACTACATTTGATTTTATCTCTCCCTTAGCAATCTTGCAAAAAATACAATTTTTGTCTTTCATGATTATTCAGAAAACAAATTTTTATAAAAACTTTCCTTAAAAAGTTGCCTATTGACCTCTTCTCTCTTGAAATTAATAGGCAATATCTTCTTCCAAAACGGTTTCTTTTCCATTGTATTTGTAAAGGCAGCACATAACTTACTGACTTCTTTAGAAAACTTGCTTCTGTCATCATAAAGTGATGTTGGTATTCTTGTAAATAACGCCCTTACATTTGTTTTATCATCTGGAATTCTTGCAATAATTGGCACCCCAATTGCATCTTCCATTTCTGCCAATGTGAGCTCATATTTTGGATCTCTAATCTTATTAACAATAATTCCTGATATTGGCTTTCCTCTCTGTTTCGCAAGCTTTGCAGCCCTAAGTGAACAAGATAGTGTTGGATAGTCCGGCGTTGTCACAACAAATAAGTTATCAGAAGCAAGCATGGCTGAAAGCACTTCTTCATTTAAGCTAGGAGATGAATCAATAATAACAAAATCATACTCCTCTTTTATTTTTGACAACCTGTCCTTCAATTTTAAAGGCTGAATATCATGATGATACACATAACTTCCAGGAATTACGTCGACTCCATATCTTTTGTGTATTGCACCCCATATTCTTTCTCTACCAGCAAGAACGTCATGAATCGTTTTCCCAGGTTTAACAATATCCATATGCAAACCTAAATTTGGAGCAGAATAATTTGCATCAACAAGCAATACTTTTTTCCCATAACCATACACAAGTTCAGATGCAATGGATGCCGAAAGTGTCGTTTTACCAACCCCCCCTTTTATTGAAATAATTCCCATCACCTTTCCCATCATTTTATCAGGAAATGGTTATTTAAAAGAGTTTCTACGAAACTCTTTTGTATTTTTAAGAAATATTGGACCCGCCGAGAATCGAACTCGAATCTCTCCCATGCCATGGGAAAATTCTACCATTGAACCACGGGCCCTTAAATTCAATATAAAATATAGAGTTATAAATCTAATTATTTAATACAAAACTATCCAATAAACAAAAGTAAAAGCATTGCCCCTATTCCAACAATAAAACTAACAACCTGCCAAAACGAGCTCTTAAACCCATGTGCCTCTTTATGCAATTCAGGAATTAAATCGCTTCCGGCAATATAAAGCAAACCGCCTGCAGCAATAGGCACTATTATCATCTGCAAACTTCCAACAATATTGCTAAGCCATAAAGCAACCAATGCTCCAACAACTGCAGCCAAAGCAGATAAGAAATTGATGAACAATGCTTTTCTTCTATTGAAACCGCCATGCAAAAGAATACTGAAGCTTCCAACTTCATGCGGAATTTCGTGAAGCCCGACAGCAATTGTTGTTCCAATCCCAGCAGGTATGCTGACTAAATAAGCAGAAACAATGACAAGTCCATCAAGAAAATTATGAATAGTGCTAACAATCAAGCTCATATATGCAACTGGTTTTATCTGCTTTTTCTTTTCTTTTTTTGGCTGCCTGTCTTCAGAATGCTGATGATACTGCTGCCCATGGATAATTTTCTCCAAAATGAAAAATATTAAAACACCTGCCAAAAAAGATATTGATATTGTTAAAGTAAATCCTTCTTCATTGGCTATTTCAGGAAGAATATGAATAAACACATCCCCAAATAATGCACCAGCAGCAATGCTGATAAAATAAACAATTATTTTTTTAAGCTTTTTCTCTTTAATGCTAAAAGTAAACAACCCAATAAAAGCTAAAAGACTGATTAAAAACACACTTAATAACGAATAAAACCATACTTGTTGCATCACTACAAAAGCAAAAATCAATATTTAAAGATTGCCTTAACAATCTTTAAGCCACAAAAACTGATAGTCTTTGATGTTCAAATCTATCAATATGGATGAAAACTTATTTCACATCTGGTCATTTTTTGATAAAACTCGAGGTCTGGTCTCTTTTGTTTTGTAGTATAATAAATCTCGTCCAATCCAGTCCAACCAGTAAACCACCCCCCTGGTTCTAAGATTGCAATTAAAACATATACTAAATAATTTTTTATTTCTATAGACAACAAATACGTTGCAATCAATATCATTAAAACTCCCGCAATTAACATGGACATGCCCCTTATTTTTACATCATTAATTTCTTCTTGAATTATTAGCGAATGTCTTCTAAAATGCTCTCTCAATCTTCTTTTTATCAAAATTTCATGCTCAAGATTTCTCTGATTTTTTGGAATCATAAAGCTCAAATCAAAAGTATCTCTTCCAGATTCAGCAGATTTCACTGCTTTTTTTGCCTCAATCAAAAAATCATCCGATAAAGACCTGTGTGTAAATGGCCTCGGATCAAAATCGGAAAAAATATCATCATAATTGTCCAACAATATACTTATTTCAGCTTTTGAAAGCAACGTCTTAGTGCGTTCTTCTTCCTCCAAAAACCCCCCATCTTCTTTTGTCATTATTTTTTACTAACTCCTTTAGGATTCATTGCTCTTACAGCGATATAATAAACAACAGCACCAATCAATGTAGTGAAAACCATCAAAACAATCCAAATCCACTTTTCAGCCTCATTTTTAAACTTTCTCTGTGCACAATCAACAATCATCCAAATTACAAAAGTCAATGCCATCACTTTTATTGCGAATAAGATTATGCCTGCACCCAATGCAAATGGCCAAAAAAATAAATCACCCCAAATCATAAAAAAACAAACAAAGACAGGTATTTAAAATTAATCCTTTCCCTTAACTCTTGTTTCAACTTTCTTTCCAAACTTAAGCAAATCCTCTCCTAAAATTACTTTTCTCACAACATCTTTCAATTCAGAAATTTTAACTTTTACCTGCTTAGTGCTATCTCTATCACGAATAGTGACTGTCATTTCCTTCAAACTTTCGTCATCTACAGCAATACACATTGGTGTTCCAATCTCATCATTCCTGCTATAACGCCTGCCTATAGAACCAGATTCATCATAAGCAACATTCCATTCACTGCGCAGCTCAGAGGCAATTTCTTTTGCCAATTTAATCATTTTACCATCCTTAACTATAGGCAAAACAGCAACTTTAATCGGAGCAAGATATGAAGGTAATTTCAAAACAATATTTTTTCTTTTCTTATCATATTCATATCCATTGCATAATAACGCAAGAAAAACCCTCCCCATACCAAATGTTGGCTCTATCACTTTAGGAATGACTTTCTTTTTACTCTCTTCATCAAATAATTCCATACTCTGCCCAGATTCCTTCATATGCTGAGTTAAATCGTACTGCCCGCGATTTGCATTTCCAGCAACTTCTTCGCTTCCAAATGGATATTCAAAGTCCATATCAAATGTTGCAGAAGAATAATGGCTCAGCTCAGATTTCTTATGCTCTCTTACTTTTATCTTCTCCAATAATCCAAGTTGTGCAAACCAAAACAATTGTTCAGCAAGCCAATAAGCGTGCCATTCATCAAGCCTCTTTTCCTTCAACATCTTTCCAATCGTAGTTTCCTTAAGAGCCTCTTTTCCAGACCCCTGAGTTTCAGCATCCAACAATTTTAATTTTAAATTCAAATGCTCATTTTCCAATAAGAAACACTTTTTCTCATCTGGATTAATAAAAAATTCTAGCTCCCCGATGTCAAATTCCCTTGCTCTAAAAAGAAAATCTCTGGGGGCAATCTCATTCCTAAAACACCTTCCTATTTGGACAACCCCAAACGGCAATTGCTTTCTTGATGTTTCCTGAACAAGTTTAAAATTCATGAACATTCCCTGAGCAGTTTCTCCTCTCAAATAAGCCTCCCCAGAATTTAAAGAGCCGACATTTGTCTTAAAAAGAAGATTAAATTCTCCCTGAACCTGATACTCAGACCCGCATTTATTACATTTGACCTTTCCAATATCAGACTTGTCTATTTTCGTTGCATTTTTGCATTTTTTACACACTACTGCAACATCACTAAAGCTTGTTAGATGCCCTGAAGCCTTCCAGGTTCTTGGATGACTTATTATTGAAGCCTCTATTCCAACCATATTCTCTCTCTGATGAACAAAAAATTTCCAAAAATCACGTTTTATGTTATTATAAAACTCCACCCCTAAAGGCCCAAAATCCCAAAACCCAGAAAAACCGCCATAAATCTCGCTACTTCTAAAAACAAACCCCTTTCTCTTGCAAAAAGAAGTCAATTCATCTATCGTTAACCCAACATCCTTCTCTTTCTTTTCCACCATAACAATACTTGAAATTAATAATATTTAAACTATTCTAAAGAACCAATTATAAAAAAAATAAATTTCTTAATTACTTCAAACCGCCCATTCTGCATACTGTTGTACCGCAATTAGGGCATTTTCCCTTTGCAATTTTAGTGCCCTTCTTTGTTAAAGACTCTTTTGGATCTTTAATATCTACCATTTTCTTGCACTTAACACAATATCCTTGTACCATTTTAACCTCCTTGTGGATTTAATTCCAAATCATACAATTATCAATAAAGATACTCTTTTATAAACCTTCGTTTTTAATTTTAATGCCCTATAAAGTAGTAAAAATTGAGAGCAAAGCCTAAAAACTACAACATATTTGATTATATATGAGCCACCATATGGGAAGATGGCAATGGTTAAGCAATCCCACTCATCCGAAAGAAGTAAAACCTATAACTGAACAAAGAATTCGTGAATTAGAACAGGCAATAGCGCAGTTGCCCCTGATACTTGGAGAAAAAGAAAAATGGGTGCTGAGCGGAGGATTAGTCATTGCTCTGGTCGGAGAAGAGTACTATAGAGACCACTTTGATATAGATATAGGCATACATGAAGTGGATTTAGAAGCTGTTGTCAAATCAGCAGAAAAGAAAAAATATACTCTTGCAACTAGAACATTCATGGGTAAAATTCTAGGCGATAAAAAAATTGATGTTTACGAAAAATTAACGCCTGAAAAAGCAATAAAAGAAGGTAAAAAGAACCTCAGATTAGTTAAAGAATATGAGCCAAATGGGGACATCGTCAGACATGAAAATATATTAGATTACTTTGATGTTTACTTGCATAGGTGTATAGGAACAGATATTATATCAAACGAAGGAGATTTAGTTGTCCCAGCCACCTACAATTTTGGAGGAATTCTTCACTATACAGCAAATGAAGCAATTAGGCTTAGAAGTCTAAGATATTTAGAAGTAATAAAAAGTAAATTAAAAAATCCAAAAGATAAATTGGATCTAAAAATAATTAGAGAATTGATAGCAGCAAGAGAAACCTGCTAGTTAAAATCAAGCGCACGCCAAAAACCCATCGTCAAATCTTTTGGTAATGTCAGTTAAAAATTGAACTTATTTTCAAGACCAAAAAGATTAAAATTCATAACATTATCCCAATATTTGATAATTAAAATTATCAAAATTACTGCAACGATCCCTCCGGCAGTTGCAACACTCATGATCGCATTAACTTTATCTGGAATTTGAGACAAAACTGTTTCTGAAGCATATTCATCGGCATTAGTACTTCCAGATAAAAAATCCAAAGTTAAAAATAAAAACCCAAGTGCACCCATAAACGCAAGAATCATTCCAATAGTAAGTTTTTTGCTCATTTTTCTAAATCGTTTTTTAATTTCTTGAATTGTTTCCACTTACCTAAATCTTTAATATCATTCTCAAGTTCTTGCAGATCTTCTTTACTTATTGATTTTAAACCCATTTGGTCGGATTTCAATCTAAACACTAATTCAATATAACTTTCATTTAGAGGTCTATCAGTTGGCTGTTTAAAAAATATTTTCCATTTATCAGCAATCACTTCAGTCATCTTAACAATCTCCTATTATGTCTAACTTTAGCTACAGTTCTTCCATATGATTTACCGACTGGTTGTAAGGTTACAGTTTTTCCTTGAATTTGTCTTTTCAAATTAGAAGTAGCCTGTGAACCGCCAAATTGCCATCTTTCTGGAACATTAACTCCAGCAAGCCTAACAAAATTGCTCCCATTCACCTTTCAGTAAGTTTGAAATGTATCCCCATCAATCACTCTTTTTACTTTACGATATATTGTCATGTTGTATTATTATATACCGAATCAGAACAAACACCCATATATAAATGTATCGTTACTTAGTATGATGAGCATTTTTATAAATAAAGACGAAACGTTTATAAAGATCTTATTCTTCTTTCAATCATGAAGAAAAACCCAGAACAAATAAAACAAGAGATTCTGAATGTTCTAGAAAAAGGTCCTCTTCCTATACAGCAAATAAGTAAGGAAATAGATTCTAACTGGCTAACAGTCAGTAAATTTCTTGTTGAGCTAAAAGAAAGTAAAAAAATCAGAGAAATAACTTTATCAGATAAAGTTAGATTCTTTAGGTTAGTACGAGAAGACACATACTTAGATATTCCTATAGATTCCGAATATAAAAAACTAGGATATTACCTATTCCAAAAAATAAGAAAAGAATGGATTGAAAAAACTGGAAAATTCCCTAAAAATACAGAAGTACTGAAGGTAGCAGTAGACGTACTAGACAAAACAGGTATTGATAAAGAAATTCCTACAGTATGGTATCTTCATGGAAAAATACCTATCCTAAAATATAGTCCAGAAGCCAAATATGATAAAATAGAACTTCAAACATTAAAAATAAAAGGGTTGAAGATAGCGGAATTTGAAGGATGTATAATTAAAGCCATAAACTTATTTTCTGTTGAAGATAGCACTCACAAAGTACAAGTAAAACAATATGAAATGTATAACAACGAGCTCTATAAGACAAAAGAAGAAATAATAACTTACTTACTGGAAAATAATATTGATAAAGAAAAAATAAAAAAGATGTCTTCCGCAATATATACTTATTGTCCATCAAAAGAAGATGCTTCAGAAATCTTAGAATTAACTCAAGAATTTGTTCTAACAATAAATAAATTATGCTTAGTAAAGGATATTAGCGAATTTAAGAAGGAGATACTAGAAACATTTACGGGTGTATGGAGAATGATCGCTACATATATGTTTTTTGACACTTTAACCAGATACGATAAGTATAAAGAAGATAGAAAGAAAACTAAAGAGTGTTATTTTGATGAATTTTTATTTAATAGAATCTCAGTTGCAAAAGAAATTATTTCAAATCTTAATTCTATATATCTAAATAACTTAGATAAGATAAAAGAAGTTTCCAATTTACCAAATACTCCAGAAACAGAACTTATTAGAGATATTTTCTTTGATATGGGGATGGAAGGTGTAAAAGAGGATGACAAATCAATTTCTTGATACTAGCGTTGTAATAGGATATGCAGGATATATCTCCAAAGAAAAATTAGAGGGAAGAGATGCAATAATCAAGTTATGCGTAAAATTTGTTGAAAATAAGAAAGGAAAATTTTTGGCTTGTTACTTTACAATAAATAAAGAGATTAATTCTCTATTAAAAAGACAAAGAATAATTAGTAATGAAATAAAAAGAAAAATCGATGATCAAAACTATGAGCTTTGTAGCTCCAAGGAAGCCAAAAATGGTTTGTATTCAGAAGATATAAATAGAACTAAAAAAATATACACTTTTTATTCTTTAAACTATTCTAATAAGAAAGAAGAATTCAAACAGAATTTAATCTCCATTCAATCAAATATAGAAACAAGGATAAGCTTCTTTATAGAAAAATTAGTAGATGAAAAAGTAATACCTATTAAAGAAATTGAACCTAATTTAGTAAATATGCTAAGAGAAATCATTTCTAATTACTCAGATTGCAACGTTCTAGCATCGGCAATACAATATGCAACTCAGAAAAAAGAAGAAGTAATCTTTGTCACATTAGATAAAAAAGATTTTGCTCAAAACAATATAGATTTCATGAAAGAAGATAAAAGGTTTAATGATTATAAATTACCTATAATAGAAATACTGAGTAAATAATTCAATAAAATAAAGATACGCACTCAAGCCCTACTTCCCGCAGACTCACCCATACGCCCATATAGAATATATGCCGAGTGACTCTTTCATAAATAACTTAAGCCTTAATAGACGAGAAAAAGCACTTGTCACCTGTTTTTTCCAAAAGCCTGCTTTCTAGCATTATTGATAATTTTATCTATTTGTCCTTTGATATAACGCAGATCAATAACTTTTCCATATTTTTATATTTCTTAAGTAAATCCGAATTAAACCTTGAAATGTTTGAGATCCCCGAGTCAGTTTTTTCTTTCCATACTAAATATTTATCTTTTATTTTATATGGATCTACTTTCATGCCAGATTCAAAAAGCGAGTTTTTTATAAAAGGATTGTCGAGAGTGATTGGATCTAAATAATTATATCCCTTGGAGTGGACAGATAAGAGTGATTTGGCATTTATTTTGGTATTTTTCTGATTGTAAGCTTTATCCATCAGATGATATGTATCATCTCGCAAATATTTATATCTTGTGGATGGTAGATCCATAAAAATGCGACACCTTGATGGTGACAGAGAAAATTATTATAGTTAATTATTACTTTCTTCTAAGCTTTTTTCAAGTGCATATACATACACTGGAGCATATCTCTTGAAATCTCCGCTTCCAACTGTCTTTGAAAAAGTTCTTCCAACAAGTTTAAGCTTGTTTCCTTGAGGAATTTCTGGATGATATGAGCCGTGTCTACCCATATTACTTTTATGTGCAAGAATAATCATGCCAACTGGACTCCAATTTTCTTCAGTAATGTGTATGTTTCTAAAAGATGCACTTAAAGGAGTGAAAAAAGGAGTATTGAATCTGCCTTCATCAACACACATATTTCGATCCAAGGTAATAGTCTCATCACCTGGTTTTTGACCATTATTCCATACGTTATATGCTGTCGCATGATAGTTTAAGCTCCAATCAGAAGGTAATTTTGGCAAGATATTTGGATATACCTCTTTATCTTCTATTTCATAGGGCACAATTCCATTTGCAAGGACAGGTAATTCGCTCCTCATTTTTCTTATATTTGTCATGTTTATTGCAAGCAAATTACATATTTAAATGTTTCTATTTGTAACTACTATATAATAACATTAAATCAAGATATTTGTCTATTTTCTAATCAGAAAATAAAAAAAAATTCACCACAATCTCGACATCACTCCTAGATATCATAAAGGATAGAAGCGCACGCCAAAAACCCATCGTCAAATCTTTTGGTAATGTCAGTCTATTTTTCAAGAAGTTTCTTAAGTTTCGAATAAATTTGATTAAAAAATTCCAACACTTTCTGCACATATTCTTTATCAAGAGTAGTTCCATAGTAAAGCATCCCATTTCTAAAATATCTTAACTGATCGGCAAATTGAATCTCTTTTTCACTAAAACCTAAGTTTCTCAAATATGATACTTCCGCTTCGTGTGCTCCAAGACCTGAAGCTTTGTATCCATTTGAAAGCATCTTTGCTCTAATACATAACATAATAATATCATAACAGGATTCTACATAATCTTCCGCATTTCCTTCTGTGAGTTCTATCTTATCAATTCTTTCTTGTAGTGATGCCTTCTTTTTCTCAGCCTTAGCTTTCAAATCAATTACTCTGCTTTGATTATGTTTTACTTTTTTCACAATACCATTCTTAATAAATTCATCAAAGCGTTTTATTTCTTTCATAGTTCAACCATTCCTTCCAAAACAATACCATTTAAGATACTATTCCTTAAATTCTCATGTATTTCTTTAAGTGAATTATAAAAATTAATGTTTATCTTTCTGTTAAGCAATCTTTCAAACTCTTCTAATTGCAAAGCCTTATCTTTTCTGCCAATCACTGCAATATCAATATCTGAATTTTCAGTGTCTTCCCCTAATGAATAGCTTCCAAATAAAATTATTGTGCCTCCGACCAACCCTTTTCCAAGATATTCTACTAATCCAGATATATAAAGATTATTTAGATTCTCAACTCTCTTCAATTCAATTGCTCTCTTATTGTCTCTATTAAATGAGATAAAATTAATATTTTTTATTCTCTTTATTGATATTACTCTATCTTTCTGTAACAAACCGAGAGAGTTTGCAATCGCAGTGGGAGAAACTCTAAGAAATTTAGATATGTCTCTCTGACTTAGCCCCTCTCCAGCTTTCAAACATATTAATGAAAAGATTTCTGACTGAAGCTTTGTCCATTTATGTTTATATATATCCATATTAGTTTATATGTATAAACTTAAGTTTATAAGCTTTTTGGTTTAATGATTGTCGAGAGTGATTGGACATTTTCCATTATATCCTTTGGAGTGGACAAGAGAGACAGAAGAGGCGTTAGTTTTTACTTTCTTCTGATTGTCTTGCTTCACCATCAGACATGCTGTGTGATCTCGTGACTTTTTAAAACTTGTCCCACAGAATGACACCGCGATGGTGACAAAGAAATTTTATGATGCACTGTCGCAAAGGTGCGACAAGATTAATTTAACTTATTCAAACTCAACCCTATCTAAAATACTACCAATAATCTGTCTTTTGATTTTTTCACGTAAATTATGCGTATTTGCCCATTGTGCATATCCAAACCATCCCTGCATAATTGCAAATAACTGCTCATCGCTTATGATATTCTGCTTATACATCTGAAAATATTTATCAAACTTTCTTAAAAAGTGTTTTTGATTTCTTTTCCTTAAATGCCTGTAATGGTAAAATATTCTATAACCTAAAAATGCAATGCCCTTCTGGAAAGGAATAATATTTGACTTTTCAGGGTGCAATTCAAGTTTTATCTCTCTTAAAAATGCCATTATCTTTTTTCTAAAATATTCTAGTCGATTTTTGCTTCTATGCAAAATAACAAAATCATCAACATATCTAATGTAATATTTTGCTTTCAATTCATGCTTGATAAAATAATCAAGTTCATTAAGATAAACATTAGCAAAGAATTGAGAAGTGTAGTTTCCCAGAGGCATCCCTTTACCTTTAACATTACCACTAAAATTATTCAATACTTTTCTTATGAGCCATATTAATTTATCATCATTTACTTTCTTTTCAATTATATTTATCAGAGCATCATGGTCAACATTATCAAAATAATGAAAAATGTCTGCTTTGAATACATATCCTTGAACATTATTCTTATTTTCTGGCATCGTTCGCCCCCACCCCCGAATAACTCTGCCGTTTTGAGATACTTTTCTCATAAATTGCTCAAAACGAGCAACTGCAGCATGTACTCCTTTATTCTTTCTGCTTGCATAAGAATCATAAATAAATATTCCCTCAAAAATCAGTTCTAATGCAGCCACAATCAAATGATGAACAATTCTATCACGAAAATCTGAGGCATGAATTGTCCTCGTTTTTGGGTCACGAACAATAAATCTCTTAAGTGATTTTGGATGATATTTCATTTCAATTAATTCCTTTTGCAATTGCAGAAGATTTTCTTTTGTGTTTTTGTCAAATTCAATAACTGGTTGCTTTTTTGACTTTCCTCTTCTGGCTTTCATATAAGCCAATTCTATGCTTTCTATTTCACATATCCTCTTGTATAAATTTCTGTATGTTTTCATAATATATTGCCCCAAAGCTCTCGAGTTATTCCGAAAGAAGCTTTCGCATTCTGAGGATTCCTGTTGCAATTCAAGTTGAACCTATCCGAATTGGCATTGAGCCTCACGACAGCTTATAGCAAATCAATTAAGTGCCACTGCAATTTTAGTGCTCTCTCATCACTTACCCAAAGCGAATCATA
>JBBTAG010000066.1:0-1850 GCA_038044345.1 Nanobdellota archaeon | reverse complement strand
TTGGGTTTAATGATATCGCCGTGTATCCTGGTTTTTTATATACAAGGCCCCACCCGATATTGTTTAGTTCTTTTATTGATTTATCGAGATTTTGAAATCTTTTGAAATGCTCCAATCTGTCATATTTTGCACCCCAATTCTTTTTTGAAAATGCTAACTTGAACATTAATAGGGCATTCTCTTTTTCCATTTTTTATTGAAGAAAGGGCAATATTTAAATGTTTCTAATATTGATGGTTAAAAGATTATTTATAGAAACATTTATAAATGGGCATTTGCTGGGATTATCATGGAAGAAAAAAATAAATCTGCGTTTTTGGAATATTTTGGAGATACTCCTAAGTTGAGGTTTTTGAATTTTCTAATTGGAAATCACTTCTTTGATTTTAATATGACTGATATGGCAAGAGAAGCAAACATCAGCTATAATTCTTTAATTAGTTTTTTCAATGAATTTTTGGAAAAAGGCATAATTGTCAAGACAAGAAGAGTTGGAAAATCTGATATGTATAAGCTCAATTTAAACAATGTGATTGTTAAAAGGTTTTTGCAATTTGCTTGGTTTTTGACCAAGCAAGATATGGGCATTGAAGAAGTTCCGATTGCTTCGTCTTCTACCAATTGATGATTCTAATTTAACAATTTTTGTATTGAAATTGTAATGAATTCTTGGAAAATTAAGGAGATGGTGAAATCCTGCTTGGTGTTATGCCTGCTAGAATGCCCACTAACAAGGCAAAGAGGAGTCCAATTACCATTTTATCTTTAAAATATTGATTTTTGTTTTTTGAAAAGTGTCTATTATGCCTATTGCTTGGATGTTTTTTTCTTTAAGAGTTTGCAGGTTATTACAATTGCAATATAGGGTGAGGTTGTTATCTAGAATTAAGGTTCTTGAGTTGGAATAGATATTTTCGTCTATTACTTTTCCTGAAACAGAGACTTTTTGATTGTCTTGTAGTTTTGACAGTTGATTTTGAGAAGAAATTTCAATTGGTTTGGAAAGATAAAGATTTGCGGCTAGTAATACCATACCGATGAGTGCCAGCATCAGAGCCACTTTTCTCATAAGATTAGCAGGAGAAAGGTTTAAATTAATCTTTCTATATGTATGAAAATGAATATTGATGAAAAAATTGAATTAATTAAGAGAAATACGGAAGAAATTATAAGTCTTGATGATGTGAAAACGCTGTTGAAAGGGGAAAAACAGTCCACAGTGTATTGTGGATATGAACCAAGTGGCCCTATGCATTTGGGACATTTTGTGACGATTACAAAGCTAATGGATCTTGAGAAAGCAGGTTTTAAGGTAATAATTTTATTGGCAGATATACATGCAATTTTAAATAGAAAAGCCGGCGAAGAAGAAATTAAAAAAGAGGTTGAAAATTGGAGAAGAACAATCAAGGCAATAGGGATTAAAGCAGAAATTGTTTTAGGAAGCGATTTCCAGTTCAAAAAAGAATATCAATTAGATGTGATGAAACTTGCGCAAAAGTCTACGATTAATAGAGGATTGAGAAGCATGCAGGAAATTGCGCGAGATATTGAAAATGCAACAATATCTCAGTTATGGTATCCATTAATGCAGGCCGTCGACATAAAACATTTGGGTGTTGATGTTGCTCTTGGAGGAATGGAGCAGAGAAAAGTGCATATGATATGCAAGGACATAAAAGACACACTAAATTATGATTTTATTGCTTTGCATACGCCGTTAATAACTTCATTAAAGGGACCGGGGCAAAAAATGTCCAAAAGTGTGCCCGGAAGCGGAATAAGTGTTATAGATTCATATGAAGAGATTAAAAAGACAATAAATGCCGCATATTGCCCTGAAAAAGAGA
>JBBTAG010000065.1:0-2719 GCA_038044345.1 Nanobdellota archaeon | reverse complement strand
TAATAGAAGGAAAGAGATTCTTATCTGAGATTTATTGAGGGAGCTTTATAGTTTCTTGAAAAGTTCGCCACAATACCGACATCGCTCCCAGATGCCATTAGGACTATAAGCGCACGCCACGTTACAATCCAAAAGTTAAGGGCTTGTTCTAAGTCCTTTTTGTAATTTAATAACTAACAATATATCTAATTCTCTCGACTATAAAAATGTTGTCATTCTCAAATTTTTTGCGCACTTGCGCCTCCGGCGCACGCAAATACCCCAAGCGAGGAATTCGTGCCAGCCGGATACCTGTCGCAGTCCAAGTCAGCCCTACCCGAATTCGCGTAGAACCTCGCGACCTGATTCTTCCTAGGATACCAGAAATACATATTAGAACCTTGGATATATCCATTTTGTGAAGAGGGTTTATTTGCCAATCCTTGTTTATTAAAAGATAATTCAGCCCAACCATCTTGATTAGTTATATGAGCGTCTAATGTTAATTTTTTTCCTTGTAAAACTTTTTTTCTTCCTTGCGCGACAACGCTATGATCTGTTTCCATATAAATGCCACTGGTCTTATCATGTTTGAAAAATGCGTCAAGCCAAGTCCAACAAGTCTCTCCATTAAACTGGCTTCTATTTGTCGAAGAAAGATATTGCCATAGATTCTGAGCTTCATTTCTAGGAATATTGCGCCCATTTCCATCTTGCAAAGAAGATTTTCCTTCCGCTGCGTTTTTAACATTCATAAAATGATTCATGAATATAGCAGGCGACGGCATATACAATCCATTTTCTTGTAAAGTGAAAATACTTTTTTCCCAATTATATTTAAACTGGTCTCCTTTGTAAAGTTCCTTTTTACTTATAAGAATTCCTTGTTGTGGTATTCTAATATAATCTGCTTTAGCAATATTTGCTGGAATATTCAAAGGTTGTTGCGCATTTCCATCTTGTTCATTGCCCGCATTGTGATTTTCCAATAATGAATTTGCGACATCATCTAATCCTTTTGTGTTTACTGGAACTAAAGGTCTTAAAGAATCAGTCATTGTGAATAAACCTCCTGACTTTTCCCTATTGCCCGTTTAAAAATTTCAGTAGTTGTTCCATGAATTACTTCTGCTCCTGCACTTCTTAAGTAATCTCCATGTTTACTAGCTCCAATTTCATAAATAGCAACTTTATTGCCCTTGTTTCTTTTCCGCAATTCAGTTATAGAATCTGCTGCTTCACTTTCATTTCCTAAGAAAGTATCAGAAATAACTAAAACTTGTTTAGGATCTGCTCCTTCAAGTAATTTTTCTGTAGGAAATACGGTTCCGCCATTATGATATATAACTAAATTTTCATATACTGCATTTAAATCTCTTGTAAATTCTTGAGTTGTTGCTTGCCCTTCTCCGCTAAAATTAGTAGACCTGATTTGCGCACCTTTTCTATGTGCTTTCTTTGCAACTACAAAACCAGCCAAAACGGGCAAACTAATTGTTTCTATTGGATTTGGCATGCTCATAGATGTATCTAAATATAAATCTAAATTTGGAACAACTTCCTCAAGACCTCCGAATGATTCTCTTTTGCGAGTATTCCATGCATAAGTGTTTACGCCGGGTATTACTTTTCCCCCAATTTGTGTTGAATAATTTACATCTAATTTTTCTACACCCATTGAAGGATTCCATCTAATTGGTTGAAAAGGGTTCACTCTAGGTCTGCCAAAAGGCTTCGTAGCAAATGTAACCTCATAAGATTTTGAAAGCATTTCATAAAATTGTATACTTGCATGTTTTGTATCCCCTTTCCCATAACCAGCCATAATTTCTTGAAACTCTTTTAATCCTTGTGGATTTTGAGGTAAGCCATCACTTCCTAATTGAGCAAGTCTCTTTGCTAATTCCTGTGCTGTGCCTTCATCAATTTCTTTAGGCATATTATTTCCACAATTGTCATCAAATCCATTTTCTCCATCTTTCTTTTCCTCTTCTAAAAATTTGCTAATTATTTGTGCATAACGAACACTATTATCTTTCCATGTTGCTTTGTCAAGATAATTTTGACCAAACAATCCTGCAATTTCATTTGCAGCATCAGTTTCTTGTTTACTTAATTTAGTATCTTTAGGCAAAATTTCTTTATTCCATAAATTTTCCATACTTTTAGCATAAACCCTCCAGAGCTTACTATCTTTCTTTCCTTTGCTCAACTCTTGATAAGCCCATGGAATATCTTCATTTCCTCTTTGAGTTAAACGTGTGTTTATACAAGTGTCAGCAAAAAGATTAAGAATGTTTCTAGCAGCTGAGTCAACACTATAAGGCAATTTTTCTCCTTGCAATGCTTTTTTCAGAGCATTATTTAAAATAATAGTTGTTACAGTGTCGTATGGGCAAAATCTATGACCTACTTCATGTGCTGCTATAGCGTTTGCTCCTCTCTGCGGATTGCTGGGTAATTTATTCGCAATACTTTCAAGATTCATATAGGTTTGAAATTCAGGATATTTCATAAAAGCTAACTCTCCGCTTAAAGCTTGTCCTATCTCCCCTAGATTAGCTAAATCCTCTTTACCTTTTGGAGCAATTACATAAGGTACTGAAGGAGAGTTCCAACTCTGAAGTGCGCCTTTCCAGGCTTCATCAACCTTAATATCTAATGTTTGTTTTTCCATATTATGCTCCTAAATTTTTTTCGCTGCGTGTACCCCAAGCGAGGAACCCGTGACAGCCGGACT
>JBBTAG010000064.1:0-1875 GCA_038044345.1 Nanobdellota archaeon | reverse complement strand
TGCCGCTTTTGCAATAAGATTATATTACTTCATTCTTACAAAAAATCAACCATTATGGTGGGATGAATTAGCTTATGGCAGTCTGGCTAAAAACTTTATAGTCCATACATGGGATGGAACAAATTTAATAGTTAGCGAGATGAGAATAAGACCTTTGATATTTTCATTTATCTGGGCTTTTTTGCTTTTATTTAAATCAAGTGAAGTTGTAAGCCGGTTTTTGTTAGTCTTTGTTCCATCAATGGTTTCGGTCATTTTTGTTTATCTTACTGCGAAAGAGATGTTTAACAAGAAAGTTGGCTTGATAGCCACAGCAATTTTTGCAACCATCTGGTTGAATTTGTTCTATAGTTCCAGATTCTTGGTACATATGCTGGATTTAGCTTTTCTATCTGCGAGCATATATTTCTTTGTTAAGTCAACTAAGAGTGAGCTTAGTATTAAGTATTTGACTATCTCATTGTTTTTATTAAGTCTTGCCACTCTGACGAGGTATCCTGATGGAATGGTATTTTTCATTTATTTTGCAATCCTTATCTTAGCCAAAAAGTTGTATTTAAACAAATTAAAGTTCTGGATTTGGAGTATTGCCGGCCTTTCTCCATTATTGATATTTTTTGCAATCAACTACTTTAGACAAGGAAATATATTTCCAGCTTTATTGGGCGGGAATTATCTTAATCCTGTAACTACAACTGGTTTTGCTTTTAATGTTCTTAATTACATGCCTATATTTCTTAAAACATTTTTCTTTGTTTTCTTTATAATTGGGTTTGCATATTTAGTGTTTGAGATAATTTTGGGCTACGATTCATTAGCTAGGAATGAAAAGCTTAGAAATGTGTTGTTACTTATACTGATTATATTGGTTTTCAATGCTTTTTTCATTTTTTATTTAAAGGGTGCGGAAGATAGATGGCTTTTCGAGATACTCATAAGTCTGGTAATAATTTCTGCCGCTGGACTGAATATTGTTTCAGAATATGTTAAAAAATATAGCAAGGTGCTTTCAGTCATTTTAATTGTGGCGGTTATAATCCTTGGAGGTTATTATCAGATAAAGCAGGCTGACGAGCTAATTAAAGTTAAAAAGGATAGTTATTTGCAAATGAGACAAGCATTTTATTGGTTGAAGGAGAACACTCCAGCTGATAGTATAATTATCGGATACGGCATAGAGCCTTATGCGGTTTATTATGCGGATAGGCATTATGATCGGCTTGAATTGTATGATGCATCAAACATAAGCAACAGTCCTGCACAATACATGGTGGTTCATGGTTTTGTTCCGCAATTAGATTATGTCAATCCATATCTTCAAGAAAATCAGGATAAATGGAAACCGATAAATGCTTTCTTTCTAGATGCTGAAAAAAAACAACCAATTGTAATTATCTACCAAAAACAAGAAATAAACAATTCTACTGTATAAGCAAATGGTCAAAATAATGAAAGATTTAACTACAAAGGATGACTGGGAAGATATGAAAAGTGAAGGTTGGGTGAGAGATTTGCCTCTGAAGGGCATATTCCATAATTATCTTACAAAGACAAATGGCAGGGCAATTGAAATTGGTTGTGTCCCAGGGCAATTTCTAGCATACATTTGCAGAGAATTTGGGTATTTTCCTGAAGGTATAGATTATGTTAAAAATGCAGGGAAGATAACTGGGCAAACATTGAAAAATAATGGATTGAATAAATTTAAAATTCATCAGGCAGACTTTAGAACCTGGAAAACCAATAAAAAGTATGATTTGGTATGCAGTTTTGGTTTTATAGAACATTTTAGTAATCCAGAAGATATTATGAAGAAGCATATCGCACTTTTGAAAAATGACGGGAAACTTATAGTAGAAGTGCCTAATTTTGGCG
>JBBTAG010000063.1:0-4801 GCA_038044345.1 Nanobdellota archaeon | reverse complement strand
CTTCCTTCCAGCCTAAGCGAGATGAACATGAAATAGTGATACAAAAAAATAACATAAGGTATTTAAAAAGCTCTGCATTTGTGTTTCCATGGCTCAGGAGGTGATAATTTATTTAAGCTTAATAATATTAGTTGCCGCTCTTGCGGCAATAATAGCGAGAGTTGTTAAACAACCGCCGATTATTGCTTATCTTATTGCAGGGGTTATTGTTGGGCCGTTATTTTTTAATTTAATTGGACCAGGAAGCGAATCATCTAGTTTAATGCAAGTTTTTGCACATTTGGGTGTTGCTTTGCTGCTGTTTATTGTTGGATTAAGCCTAGATTTTCGGCTTTTGAAAGAAATCGGCAGTGTTGCTACCTGGGCAGGACTTGCTCAAATAGGTATTACTGGTTTAGTTGGATATTTTATCTCTATTTGGATTGGATTTAGTTATGTTGGAGCAATTTACATAGCTTTGGCACTTGCATTTTCTTCTACGGTTGTTGTTGTCAAAATATTATCTGATAAAAAAGAAATAGATACATTGCATGGAAAAATTGCACTTGGAGTTTTGATTATTCAAGATTTTGTTGCTGCAATTGCATTGATGGCAATTCCATTTTTCCAGCAACAGGGAGATTTTAGTTTCCTTGCTAAAAATCTTGGTTTGGTAATTTTGTTGATTGGGCTAACATTTATTCTTTCAACATTTGTCTTCGGCAGATTATTAAGTTATCTTGCTAGAAGTCAGGAAGTTTTATTCCTTTTTGGCATTGCCTGGGCATTGGTTCTTGCTGGTTTATTCTATTATTTAGGATTTTCTCTTGAGATAGGTGCGTTGATTGCTGGCATGAGCCTTGCTGGAAGCAAGTATGCTCTTGAACTTGAAGGAAAAATTAAACCTTTACGGGACTTTTTTATAATTATCTTTTTTGTCTTCTTTGGAAGCCAGCTTGCAGGAAATATTGGCTGGGGAATAGTAAGAAATGCTCTGCTTCTCTCGGCTTTCGTAATTATTGGGAAGCCGATTATAGTGATGAGCATTTTGAAAGTATTTGGTTATAAGAAGAGAACTAATTTCTTAACTGGAGCGAGTTTGGCGCAAATAAGCGAGTTTTCTCTTATTTTGGTGCTGCTCGGATTTTCTCTGGGACATTTAAGTCAAGAAGTTATGAGTCTTATAGTATTAGTTGCGATATTCACCATTGCAATAAGCAGTTATGGAATTTATTATTCACATTTTATATTTGGCAAAATTTCACATTTATTGACAATTTTTGAAAGTAAAAGACATAAGATTACAGAGACTAAAAAAAGGGAGCAATATGATGTAATAATGTTCGGGTATCATAGAATAGGTTATAAAATATTACAAACCTTGAAAAAGAGTAAAGTAAATTTTGTAGTTGTTGACTATAATCCAAAAGTTATTCTTGCTTTGGCAAAAGAAGGAGTAAACTTCATATATGGTGATGCCGCAAGTAAGGACTTTTTGATGGAATTTCCATTGCACAAAGCAAAAATAGTCATTTCTACCATTCCAGATGAAGCTTCTAATTTGACGATAAGGGACAGATTGAAGGAGACAAATTCAAAAGCAGTTTTCTTGGCTAGTGCTGAACAACCTAGAACTGCTCTTGATTTATATGAATCTGGTGTGGATTACGTAATAATACCTCATCATTTAGGTGGAAGTTTTGTTTCGACTATAGTCGAAGCATTTGGAACGAGCAGAAAAAAATACAAATCGGCAGGCAAGGAGCATTATAAAGAACTTAAAAAAGCGAGAAATAGCTCGGCTTATTCTTGATTGCTGAGAAAAAATAAGGTGATGGTTATTAGAAATAACAACGATTATCCTGCTGTTTTTCTTGGAGATCTTTTATTCCGTGTCTTCTTAAAAATTCTCTTCTTATATAAGAAGTTTCATCTCTCTGATGCTCCGAACAAAACTCCTGCTATAGTCATCATGGCAATAGCTTCCCTGCCTCTGTCTCCACGATCTGGTCCAACGTCCATTCCTTTTCCATCACCCAATAATCTCTTATCCCACTTCCAATTACGTGATTCCAAATTATATAAGGTATTTAAGAAATCAGTGGCGGATAGTTTTTGGATATCTGCAACCATTTGTGCAAAATGTTTAGCTGCCTCATCTCCATGCTCTTTCTGAACTAATTCATAAGTCTTCTCAAGGATTTTATCGTTCAAATCAGAAGTAATTGCTCCTCTGCCGCTATAATATTCTGGACGGTCAGACATACCCGCATTTCTTACAATTTGCCTCGCATCCAATTTTCCTATCAATGTCATCTTAATTTTCTCAGAATTAGGCATCTGAAACACCATCACCTCAAAAATAATATACAAATAAAGCATATTTAAACTATTCGGTAGGCAAAAAACTCAATGATTGTTTGATTAGTTTAAGAAAATAAAAATGGAGACAATAATGAAAATAATACCTATTATTCGAACAAATAGAGTTGCTTTTTGTCCATATATCTCATTGGCTGCTGGACGAGGACTTTGAAATCCTTTTTTATATCCTCGAGCAGGATTTATGGTATAAATTGATGTTTTCGGTCTCAATATAAGCATAATTAATTTAGGAAAGACTAAAAATATTAATCCAACCAACAAAACGATAACTCCCGCCACTAATCCCATTATTCAAATAATGTATCTACCTATTTAATCCTTTCGCAGATCAAATAGAGCAGCAATAAATAGAGAAGAGGTTATTTGATTAAATGTCAAAATTTAAATAATGCCCTTATTTATCTTGGATATGATAGACATTAAACTGATTAGGGAAAAACCTGAAATTGTCAAAAATAGCCAGAAGGCTAGAGGCATGTCAGCTGAAGAGATAGATAAAATAATTAAATTTGATAAAGAATGGAGAGAGCTAAAAGAAGAAGTCGATTCTCTAAGGGCGAAGAGAAATAAAATTTCTCAAGAAATAAATACCCTTAAAAAAAATGGGAAAAATGCTGATTCTCTGCTGGAGACTGCAAGAGAAATACCTAAACTTATTGAGCAAAAAGAAAAATTGATGGATGAAAAAAAAGAAAACAGAGATTTATTGCTAAAAGAAATACCAAACATAATTGATAAATCGGTGCCTATTGGAGATGTAAGCAAAAACAAAGTCCTGAAGGAATTTGGTAAAATGGTGAAACCTAAATTTAAACTGAAAGATCATGCAGAAATATTAGAAGCGCTTGATTTGCTGGACACTGAAAAGGCAAGTGAGGTCGCTGGTTCTAGGTTTTATTATCTTAAGGGAGATTTAGTAAAACTAAATTGGGCGATAGTGAATTTTGCTCTTGATTATTTTAAAAAGAAAGGTTTTACTTTAATTCAGCCTCCATATATGCTAAGAAAAGAGTCATTGGAAGGAGCTATTACTCTTGGTGCATTTGAAGAAATGATATACAAAATTGACGGTGAAGATCTTTATTTGATTGGCACTGCAGAACATGCAATTAATGCATATCATTCAAATGAAGTTTTAAGTCCAAATAATCTCCCAATCAGATATGCTGGAATTTCTCCTTGTTTTAGAAAAGAGGCAGGAAGCCATGGTAAAGATACAAAGGGGATATTCAGAATCCATCAGTTTGAAAAAATTGAACAGTTTGTTTTCTGCAAACCAGAAGATTCTTGGAAGGAGTTTGAAATTATATTAAAAAACTCTGAAGAATTGCTGAAAGAACTTGAGATACCATTCAGATTTGTCTGCTTGTCTTCTCAGGAGACTGGAAGAGTTCCAGTAAAAACAATAGACTTTGAAGGATGGTTCCCAAATCAGGGAGCTTATAGGGAGCTTGGTTCTTGTTCGAATTGCACAGATTATCAAGCTAGAAGAAGCAATATTAAATATCAAAAAGGAAGTGAAACGGCATTTGTTCATACTTTGAATAATACTGCAATCCCGACCGAAAGAATGATAGTTTGTTTGGTAGAAAACTTCCAACAAGAAGATGGAAGTATAAAAATTCCGAAAGCGCTCTGGAAATATACTGGATTTAAGGAAATAAAAGCAAAGAAGATTGAAAAAGGCAAAAAAGGTGAAAAACCTAAAAAGACAAAGAAGAAAGAAATCAAAAAGAAATGAGTTTATGTTCTCTCAATTATTATGCTATTTGCTGCTGAATTTATTATTACTTTGTTTTGAACTTCTCGTTTTATCGCCGCGTCTAAAGTAGCGATGTATGATCCATTTCTTCCTCTTTCTATTAATCCTAAGTCCACACTTTTATTTCCCAGAGTTGTCTTCTTTACTTTTTTTGATTCAAACATTTTCAGTGCAATTTCTATTGCTAACCTATCTTCGTGGGAAACCTTATTTTTCAAATCTTTTAATTCCTGAAAAACTTCTCTTGGCAGCAGAATTTTGAATCCTTTTTCCTCGAGCTTTGATATAAAATCTATTTTTCTCTTTAAACACGAAATTATAAAATTGCTGTCCAGGAGAACTTCCATGTCAAATTTAGTGAAAATGGATATATTAATCTTTCCCTATGAGTAAAAACTTTATATAGTATATTTATCTTGTTTAATTATGGATGAAATTCCACATTTGATTGAGGTTTTGAAAAATACTAAAGAAAGTTTGAAAAGTTATGACACAAATAGATTAAAAGATCTTTCAAATCAAACAATTCATCATGCTTCGACTCATCAAGATGTAGGTTGTGTTAGTTTGGCTGTTCTTATATATACATTAAGTAAATTAATTGAAAGAGGAGATTATAAACGAATAAAAAATTGGGATAAATCTATGAAAAAGTTAGGTTCTTTTTTTGACCTT
>JBBTAG010000062.1:0-7639 GCA_038044345.1 Nanobdellota archaeon | reverse complement strand
TGAAAGCATAAGGGTGCTTAAACCTGGAAAGTATTTGCTTGATTTGCAAAAATTATTCGCAATGGATAAACCACGAGTTTATCAGATTGAAAATGGCAAGTATATAGTAGATTTGACTAAGCCTCCAAAACCTGGAAAAGCTGATAAAAAATAAAGTGAATGAATTAATTTAAATATCTTGTTTTCTTTTACATTGCATGAAAATAAAATCAATAACTGACAAATTAGATATAATTGTTTCTGAGCTGGAAAGAAAGAAGATAAAAGATGAAATGGATGTCATTGTAAATGCATTGAAAGATGAAATTAGAAGACAAAAAGTTGATGCTGATGTTTTTGTTGGAGGAAGTTTTGCAAAGGGAACAATTGTCAATAAAAAAGAACATGACGTGGATATTTTTGTAAGGTTTGGTTGGGAATATGTAAATCTGTCTGAAAAGCTTGATAAAATCGTTAAAAATGCTGCGAGAAAATTGAAATTAAGTTATGTGTGCGTTCATGGGAGCAGAGATTATTTTAGAATTAAAAAGGATTTAATTTATTTTGAAATAATACCTGTCTTGCGTATAAAAAAGCCAGGTGAAGCAAGAAATGTCACTGATTTGAGCTATTTCCACGTTAATTATGTTATACGGAAGATGAATAAAAATATTGCAAAAGAAATAGCTATTGCCAAAACATTTTGCAAGGCGCATGGTGTTTATGGAGCAGAGAGCTATATACAAGGATTTTCAGGATATGGGCTTGAATGTTTAATAATATATTATAAAAGCTTTGAAAAGATGCTAAAAGCTTTAATAAAAGTTGAGAATAGAATGGTTATTGACCCTGAAAAAAAATACAAAAATAAAGATGAAGTTGTAATCAATTTGAATGAAAGTAAACTGCATAGTCCGATAGTATTAGTTGACCCTACTTGGAAAGAAAGAAATGTTTTAGCAGCACTTAATATTGAAACTTTTAAAAAGTTTCAGAAATCTGCTAAAGCATTTTTAAAAAACCCAACAATTGAGTTCTTTAAAGATAAAGAAATAGATGTTGATGCAATGAAAAAAGATGCAAAAAAGAATAATGCTGAATTTGTTAGTATTGATTTAAAAACAGATAAGCAGGCGGGAGATATTGCAGGCACAAAACTGAAAAAATTCTCTGATTTCATCTCATTGGAAATTGGAAAATATTTCACTATAATTAGAAAAGAATTTTTTTACAATGATATTCAATCTGCAAAAAGTTATTTTGTATTGAAACGGAAGAAAGATTTGACAAAAATTGGCCCCCCTGTTGAAATGAAAGATGCGTGCAAGGCTTTCAGAAAAGCCAACAAAAATACATTTGAAAAAAATGGAATGTTACATGCGAAAATTGTGATTAATCATTCGGCTAAGCGATTCTTGCAGCAATGGAAAGAAAAATATGCAAAAAAGGTAAAAGAAATGGATATAACTGAGATTGATGTGAACTAATTGATATCAATCAGCAAAATATTCTCTATATATAGCAATTCTGGGATTCTTTTCTGCTTCAGCAAATGCTTCTTCTCTGGAACTTTTAAAAGAAAGTTTATCTGATGTAATACATTCCAAGACTAAATATTCTCGAGCAGCAATACTCTCAAACGATGCTCCAAACCCTAACAATGTATCTAGAGTCTCTGGAGTTTTAACTAATGTTTTCGGAATTAAAGCTATTGAATATGAGGGATATTGAGAAATAGTAGAATTTACAACTGAATGTAGTTTATCAAATCTTTCCTGAGCTTTTGTTTTATTTTGTGATGGCGTCATTTTATCTAGAAAGACCATTCTTCATGGAATACTCAATTATTTGAGTTATTGAAGATGTGAAAAAGGGAGATTGAAGCCAAACACCCATTTCTTCTTCGGAATGTTCTGGTGTTACCATGAAGAAGGTTTCTTTCTTATCGGCAATATATAATCTTGCAGTTGAATCTGTTTGTTTTGCTTTTAAATTATATTTTGCGTTGATTTTTTTTATTTGTTCAGGATCCCCCGCCAATGAAAGCTTAACCTTTACGCTTTCTTTGTTAAGTTTTTCTAAAGCTGGAAGCAATATTCTGCTTTTATTTTCAAAATCGGCTACTGATGTGCAGATTATTACTTCGCTTTTTGCGGAATCAAGCAGTTCTCTCAATCTTGAAAGAATATTTGATCTTCCCTTCAATGAACCTGTTATGTCGTGCGCTTTTATTGGTGCAATTCCTGAATTATGCAATTGCTCTAGTTCTACATACTCTGAAGTTCCTTTTAAACCTATTAAGGAGCTCACTTTCTCTTGAGCTTCTAGTAAAACATTAGATTTCATCTTTTCTATGACCTCAGTAGGCTTGACGGAAATGTATTTTACTGGTTTTCCAATCCTGGTTATTGCAAACCCCCTCTTTTCAAGACTTTCCAAAACGTCGTATGTTCTAGACCTTGGTATTCCTGAAATGTCTGCAACTTCCCTTGCTGAAGCAACACCCTTAGAAAGCAAGGCTAGCCAGACTTTGGCTTCATAAATATTTAGATTAAAGTAGTCTTTTATTCTTTTGACTAATTCTGGTTTTATTATCATGTAATAGTAATGAAAATTCGGGTATTTAAACCTTTCTATATTGTGTCATTAGGCAGTTACAACATTAACGATAAGTTTAAAAATGGATTGATAGTGATGTGAATATGAATTCTGCAAAACCTAAAAACTATAGAGAAATAATTAGAATATTGAAAGAGAGCCCGAATTTTGGAATTCATGGACTAAAAAATGAAAATTTGACTTCTGTTCTTGGTTCTTCAGAAGATTTGATAATGGCGCATTATTTTTTTGTTGGTGAAAATCAGAAAAAATTATCTGACAATGAATTCTATGAAAGATTGTGGAATAGTTTTTATTCTGTTTTGGGAATTTCAACAAAGTTTGAAATTATGGAAAAAAGAGCATTTTTCACTGGGCGCCCTTCTTATTTGATTGGGATTGATGAAAAAAAAGAAAATTTAGAAGGTAATAGTCTTCCTTTTTCTAGCACATTTGGAAAAGCACGAGAAACATTCCCAGTAGGACATGATTTTATGAAATTTGCTGGAGTGAAATTAGAAGGACTTGTGGTTGAAGATTCTGAATTGAATGATATTAATTTAAAACTATGCCTCTCTAAAGATTATAATGATGGAATATCCCAATCATATTTTGTTGTTGGAGAGATTAATTTGAGATTGATTGAAAAATTAAACCAATTGATTAAAAAATATCCTAAATCAGATAAGCGAAAATAAGAGCGATGAAACAGCCAAAGGTTATGAAAGGCATGGCAGGATAGAATTTACCTTTTTCTGAAACATAGAACAAATATGCCAATGCTAGAGTTGCACCAATTGAAATTATTAATGCCGGCAAAAAGCCAAGGGTGCGCAAAACTACTCCTGCGAGTATTATTGGAAATACAACATCTCCACCGCCAAGTATTGCTACATTGACTTTCATTTTTTTATTTCTCAATTTTTTAGAATTGGATCTTCTTGCTTCTTTAATAAGTTCACTTTCTTTATTGCCAAGATATGGAATAAAGAAACCTGAAAATATTCTTAAAGTTTTAATCTGATATTTCGCCATTTTTTGCATAAATCCTGCTTTCCAGACAACATACATGTCATATAGTGAGATTAAAACTAACAAAGCACAGACTGTCCAAATATTTAGAAGAGGAACAAAAATTGCTGCTATTCCAGGGTATATTAATAATTCTGTTGTATTATGAACAAAAATATTTCTTTTGAAAACTTTAATGAACGCTAAAGGCAGAGCAATAGCCAAGGCAATCCAGGGAGAATAATTAACACCTAAAAGCAGAGCATTTATTGCTAATCCCAAAGCTAAAACTATTACTATGAAAAACCAAAGCCTCAACAAAATAGTTGCCCCAAACTTCATTAAGACAAACATTGCACTTATTGCAATTATTATAGCAATAACAATTGAAATAAGATTTACACTCGGATCAAGTCCTTGCGGAGGTTCCATCCCGTAAGGAATATTATAGCTTGTAAAATTTACTATATTTCCGTTTTCATCTGTAATTTGAGTAACATGCGGAGAGTATATGCTGATTACACCAAGACCAATTAACTGTGCTATGAAAAACATAGATAATAAAAGAATTGTTATCTTGATTGAATGTTTCATTTTAATTTTATGAAAGTAACATTTAAATATGTATTCATACTGAAAAAGAGATGAAAATAGAGGTTAATATTGAGAAGAGGTATTTCTTTGTGATAATAGGAGCAATTTTGTTGTTGGGAGGAATAATTGTGGTTTATGCAGGGTCAGGCAATATTCCAAATCCTGGTCACCCATTAAGTACGATTGAGGGATATTTCGTTGGGGATAGCAATTTAAACCAAAGTTTTGCTAAACTTTGTCTAGCCGACGGAACTAATTGTATGGCTCAGGCGGAAAAACAATATTGTAATTCTGTTAATACTGGTCCAAATGTAGCATTGACTGGTTATTATGAGATTAGTATGCTAAAAGATGGAAGAAATATATGTGAGGATAATAATGGATGTACATACAGGATATGGAGATATAGGGATGATTATCCCGCAGGTTTTGATTTTTATACGAGCTATCCAGTTATGTTTAGACAAACAAGTGCAGGGAATTGGCTTGATTCTGCAGGAAATCAAGTTGGAATAAATGGGGATAAAGTGCAAAAATCATTATTTAGTGATTGGGGCAATAGTGCTTTATATGATGACCAAGATGGTTGGCTCCTTCCAAAAACAAAAGATGGTCTAACTTTTAGAGATTATTCTGCTGGAACGGCATTTTTAATTACAATTTGTGATTATTAAAAGAGTAAGATAATGTTTATCAACCATTTTTCTTTACTATATTTTATAATCTGCTGTAAATTATTCGAATTTCATTGTTAATGTAGGGTCTTCTGATGCTCTGCCTGCTCATTGATAGGCTTAATTATTTATTATAGAAATAACTTTTATTTCAATCTGACAGTTTCAAGATTTCTTGGAACAATAGTTTCAATTTTATTTTGTTTGTATAACGTTGATGCAAGGTCAAGACATTTTGAAACTTCTCCGTGATTAACGATTATCTTTTTTGGTCTTGGGACCATTCTGCTAACATATTGAATTAATTCATTCCTGCCTGAATGCTGAGAGAGACCATTTAATGTCTCTACTTCAAACTTAACATTTATTTTTTCGCTATGGCTTCCATCGCCAAGGAATACCTCTTTCGTACCTTCTTGAATTTGTCTTCCCAATGAGCCGATGGCTTGATAACAACCAAACACAATCATGTTGTTTGGATTTTCAGCTAAATTTCTAAAATATTCTACTGATGCTCCGCCAACCAACATTCCTGATGTTGCAATGATTATACAGGAACCGCCCTCTAAAACTGCTTTTCTTTCTGCTGGACTGCCAACTCTTTTAAATATATCAGAAATAAAGGGATTATTATCCTGAAAAATTTGATTTCTTACTGAAGCTGAAAGAAAATCAGGATAAGCTGTATGAATTGCAGTAATGTCCCAAATCATCCCATCTATATAAACTGGAACCTTTGGAAGCTCTCCAGTTCTAATTGCTTCTTCAACTCTTAGTAGAGTTTCCTGTGCATGACCAAGCCCTAATTCAGGAAGCAAAATCTTGCCTTTTCTTTCTATTACTTTTTTTGCTAAATCAATGAACTGATTTTCAGTGTCTTTTCTTGGGGGAAGAACATCACTTTTGGCACCATAGGTTGCCTCTATTGTTAAAGTTTCAATTCTTGGAAAGTGATTTACTGCTGGGTCTAAAATACGAGTTTTACCATACTTTGTATCTGCTCCATAAACCAAATTATGTAATCCATTTCCAATGTTTATATGCACCTGAGCTGAACCAAGAACATGACCAGCGTTATAAAATGTAATTCTAATATCTGAAGTTACATCGGTGACTTCTCCATAATCAAGGCAGATGGAATGTCTTACCATTTCCTTTATGTCTTCTGCTTTGTAAAGAGGTGAAGCTGCTTGCTTATACGCGACCCCAACAAAATCCAAAGCAAGAAGAGCAGCGATATCTCTTGTTGGTTCTGTCATGTAAATCGGACCCTTATAGCCCATCTTGAATAAATAAGGTATCAGTCCACAATGATCCAAGTGTGCATGAGAAAGAATAACTGCGTCTATTGAGTTTAAATCTCCAACTTCTGGCACATTAAGATAAGGAAATTTTTCCGGCCCATCTGAAATAGCCGGATTGATACCACAGTCTAAAAGAATTTTTGAATTTGGTGTTTGTAAAAGCAGACATGAGCGTCCTACTTGTCTACCAGAACCAAGATAAGTCATTCTTACCCACATATCCATCTTTTCTGATGTCCATTCCTTGTATATTTTTTTCCCAATATCATTTAGGAATTTTCTTCTGTAATTGTTGTTTGCGTATAAAACAGAACGAATTTTTTCTGTTATTTTACTTGGAATTATTGGGCTTCTTCTAACAGAGGGAGACCAAAAAGTGCTTTTTTTTATATCGAACAGAATTGAGCCTTGTTTTCCTATTACAAGACCTGGTTTTTTTGCCTCAATGATTAAGGAAGATCTTTGAACATCAAAAATGACGCTTGTAATGTCTGCATCTTCAGGAACGAGAGCACGAATGGTTTTTTCTGTTTCCTCTTCTGAAAGAAGAATTGATTGCTCTGCTCTGAGCTCAATTCTTTTTTTTATTCTATCTACAACTGCCTTTACTTTTGATTCACCAGATTTAAAAAACTCTTTATCCTCTGTATATAAGACGATGTTTGCGCCCTCAAATGCCGCATCACTTATTACTCTTGGTAATTCTTCTTTAATACTTTTCAAAATATCTGCCATTTTAAATTAAAAAATTATTTGTATTCTGCAATTATTTCCTCAGAAACAACATGTTTTATGCCTTCTTTTGTTATAGTGAAAACGTCTATTCCGTTTCCAGAGCCACTATCTCTTTGTGTTGATGACTTAATGCACTCCTTTGCTAATTCAACTCCCTCTTTAACAGATAAATCTTTTTTGTACTGCCTTTCCAATAATCCTAATATATATGGCATACCTGAAGAAAAGTTTGCGTCATAATCACTGACCTTCATTATGCTTCCTGCAGGCTCAATTGAATAAAGCTCTGTTGAACCATCCTCATTAACTCCTGCAACTAAGAGACCTACGATGCTTGGAATCATTGAAGGGGTCCTTATGTTTCTATAAACCATCATAGTGATTAAATTTGCTGCTTCTAAAACAGAAGGACGAGATTTTGTTTTCAATTCTTTTAACCTTAATTCCGCAGCCAATACCTTGTGTGTTAGTTGTGCATCTGCTACACCGCCAGTCCAAGAAACTACTAAATAATCATTTACAGGTATGACTTTCCTTGCATCTTTATTCATAATTATTGTTCCAGCAGTAGCTCTTCTGTCTCCTGCCATGATTACCCCGTCCTTGCACACAATTCCAACTAGGCTTGTATTTGACTTTAACATGTTGTTTTGAATGTCGTTTTGAATGTCTTTATCCATAAGAATATTAGAACCTCTTACCATATTTTTGAGAAATTAGAGGTATTTAAGTTTTTTGGTTTGG
>JBBTAG010000061.1:0-33977 GCA_038044345.1 Nanobdellota archaeon | reverse complement strand
TCCTCTGCACCTGCAACAACAATATTCTGAACTCCTTGAGGAATATTCAATAAAACCGTCGCTCTTGAAGGATTCCCAGCAAAATAAACAGTTTCAGCCGAATTGACTATTTTTTTCCCAAAAGTATTAATTTGATTCATCTTCATATTGTCTCTTATCTGTCCAACATAGAGAAAAGCAATGCCCATCAATGAAATTACCATGAATGTGACGAAACCCATCACTATCAAATATTCCGTGCTTATCTGCCCTTTTTTCCCCTTTTTCATTTTATTAATAAGATTTATATAATGCCCCACCTACTAATACAAAGAAATACATTATATTTAAACATTCTCTCTGCGAGAGAATAAAAAAAGAGTATGGAAAAAAAACAAAACCACTTTGGAATCGTTCTATTTGTAATTTTCATATTATCAGTTGTACACGGAGCCATTTATTTAACTATCAGTTTAAATGACAACTCAAAATCTGCAGGAACAAATTCCATTTCCGGTCTTTCAATTAAAAAAATTCCAGAAAATCAGAACAACGCAGTTTTTCCATTCTTCTCAGAGATGTTTATTGTGCTCGAATGGATGTTTCTAATTCTTGGAACTGTTTTTATGATATTAAAACAAAAAATCGACCTTAGAAAAGAAATAATTAACCTTTACATTACTAAAAAATACTATACTCACGAAAAAAAACAAACAGACATAGATGTATTATACGGAATTTTACAAGAAAAAAAACATCTGAAAATTGCATCCATATCCAAAGTTTTTCATATTCCAAGAGAAACTGCTACGGAGTGGGCAAAAATATTGGAAAGCGGCAATTTAGCAAGCATGTATTATCCTCAATTTGGAGACCCTGAAATAATACTATCACAATGAAAAAGAAAAAAACAATAAAAAAAGAAAAAGATGTCCCTAGTTTAAGTGAGGAAGACATTGAAAAAGAAAAGCAATTGCTCTCGGAAAAATTAGGTAATTTAAACAATCCTCAAAAAGTGCCTATTCTGAGAGAAAGAAATAGACTTCTAGGTGGCAAAAGCCTGCCTGAATTGCCATCACATATGCCAAAACAAAACATTATCCAAAACACAACTGAACCTAAGACTGCAATTAATCAAAAACACCATCACCATTTAAATAAATCTGAAAAACAATCCACAAACATCAAAAAATCGGAAAACCAAGAAAAAACTCTTATGCAGAAAAAAATAGGCGTCTTAGAAAAATATGAAATAAACGTCGATGGAGCAAAAGTAGAAGTTTCCATAATAAGAAACGATTTAGGTGTTTATTACAATTTATTTGTTCCAAAAATAGACCTTGCAACTTCAATGCTTCTAGATGATGTAAGACACGACCTGATATCATTAACAAACATCACGATGAAAGAACTTATTAATCCTGAATTTTTCGAATCAATTAAAAAAAGATTCCTTGAGGATGCCACAAATCTTATCCAAGCAAAGCTTCCAAATCTTGATGAAGAAGTAAAGCAATTCTTAATCGGTAAATTAATCCAAGACATGCTCGGCTTGGGCGACATAGAATTCTTAATAAATGATCCAAATTTAGAAGAAATTGTCATCTCTTCTGCCAAAGAGCCGATAAGAGTTTACAGCAAAAAATACGGTTGGCTGACAACTAATATGAAAATTGAACAAGAAGAAGATATTTTAAATTATTCCAACATAATTGCAAGACGCGTCGGAAAACAAATAACTGTGCTCAGTCCGCTGCTAGATGCTCATTTATTGACTGGAGACAGAATAAACGCTGTTCTTTATCCTGTAGATACAAAAGGGAACACAATTACAATAAGAAAATTCGCTCGAGACCCTTACACAATAATAGATTTAATTAACAATAAAACCTGCGACCTTGAAACTGCAGCGTTAATATGGCTTGCCATTGAATTCGAAATGAATATTCTCTTTTCAGGAGGAACTGCTTCAGGTAAAACCTCTTTCCTAAACGCCTGTCTCCCATTCATCCCCCCAAACCAAAGAATAATAAGCATAGAAGACACCAGAGAATTAATGCTTCCAGATTTCTTATATTGGACTCCTCTCGTCACAAGAACTCCAAACCCAGAAGGAAAAGGAGAAGTCAGTATGCTTGACCTTCTCGTCAATTCATTGCGTATGAGGCCGGATAGAATTGTTCTAGGAGAAATGAGAAGAAAAGAAGAAGCAATGGTTTTATTCGAAGCAATGCATACTGGACACTCAGTTTATGCCACTGTCCACGCAGATTCTGCTCCAGAAACCATTTCTCGTTTGGTAAACCCACCATTAGACGTCCCCCCAAACTTATTAAAAGCCGTAAATCTTAATATAGTAATGTTTCGTGACAGAAAAAAGGGGATTAGAAGAATATTGCAAATCGCTGAATTTGATGCAGAAAAAGACCAGGCAAGATCAAACATACTTTATCGTTGGTTGCCAGAAGAAGACAAACTAATCAAGCACAGCGAAAGTCAAAAGTTTTTTGAATCGCTGCAAAGAAACACAGGTATGGGACAAGAAGAAATTGAAAAAGACATGGCAGAAAAGAGAAGAATTTTATCTTGGATGATTAAAAATAACATAAGAAGCCTAAATGACTTTGGAAAAGTTCTTAACCTATATTATAAAAACCAGGAACTATTAGCTAATCACATAAAAAACAATGATATAAGTTCAATACTTTCAATAAAAACATGAAATTCAAAATACCATTTACATTTTCAGATATAGAAAAAATAAAGACGAGAACAAAATTTTTAAGATTGCCTCTAAAACCAAAAAGCGACACTAAACTTAATGCATATTTGATAAATTCTGATCTTGACCTTACAAGAGAGGAATATATCTCCATCTGTTTCAAATATGCTCTAGGATACTTCACATCCCTTTTCATAGTTCTAAGTACAATTCTATTAATAGCAGTGCCAAATGCTGCTTTCCTTGGAATGATTGGTATTAGTTTTCTAATTTCCCTTATTTTTGGAATTTTTGTTTACTCCACACAAGTAAATTATCCTAGACTTTATAGTTCAAGAAAGCAAAGAAACATAGAAAAAAACCTAATTCCTGGACTTGAAGATATGTTAGTTCAATTAAATTCAGGTATTCCCCTCTTCAACATTATGGTAAACATTTCTGCTGCCGATTATGAATCATTAAGTCTAGAATTTAAAAAAGCGGTTAAAAACATAAACGCTGGTTACGCCCAAGAAGAAGTTCTAGAAGACATAGGTGATAAAAATCCTTCTATTTTCTTCAGAAGAACACTTTGGCAAATAAGTAATGGTATGCGTGCAGGAAGCAACATTGCAACAATTATAAGAGAAAGCATTAAATCTCTTAGACAAGATCAACTTCTTCAAATGCAAACTTATGGAAATAGATTAAACCCTTTATTCATGTTTTACATGCTTATGGCAGTAATCATCCCTGCGTTAAGCATAACTTTTTTGACAGTCATTGCATCGATGGTAAGTCTTTCAGCTGCAACCTCAAAATTAATGTTTGCAGCCGTCTTTCTTTTCGTGGTTTTTATACAAATAATGTTCCTTGGCATAATGAAATCATTGAGGCCTAGCTTACTATGAAAACAAAAGCACAATTAAAAAAAGAAGAATTGGAAAGTAGAGTTAGAAAAGAAAAAGAATTGCTGGAGAAGAAAAAGCAGGAAATTAAAACTACTCATTTGCCAGACGCTGTAAAAAAGAAAAAGAAGAGATTACTGATAAGCATACTGCTAATAGGCATCTCAATATTCCTTGCCGCATTGAACTATATTATTACACAAAAGATAATCTCATCACTCTTAATATTAGTCGCAGTTTTAATATCAACAAACGCCTATATAATTTATAGAGAAAAATATCGTGCAACCCAGCGCATAAAAAAAATAGAAGATGTCTTTCCAGATTTCGTCGAACTTATGGCAGCCAATTTAAGAGCTGGCATGACCATCGACAAGGCACTCTTAGTCAGCTCAAGAAAAGAATTTGCTCCACTCGATGAAGAAATTCTGCGTCTAGGCAAAGATATTATGACTGGAAAGGAAATAACCCTTGCATTATATGAAATGGGTGAACGCATAAAATCAGAAAAAATAAAGAAGACGCTCGCACTTATAATTACAGGCATCGCTTCTGGAGGCAATTTATCCGTGCTTCTGGAAGAAACAGCAATGAACATGCGAGAAAGAGCATTCGTTGAAAAAAGAGCAGCTTCCAATGTCTTAATGTACGTTATCTTTGTATTTTTTGCAGTTGCCGTCGGCGCACCAGTTCTATTCGGTCTTTCTTCTATTTTAGTAAAAACGATAACCACCATCATGTCAAGTGTGCCTGAAATTGACACTACCGCCACAGCCAATCTTCCATTTACAATGGGAAAGATAAACATCACAACAGCATTTATAAATTATTTTGCTGTCATATACTTAATAGTAATCTCTGTACTGTCTTCACTGGTAATAGGTATTGTAAACAAAGGTGAAGAAAAAAGCGGAATCAATTATATAATTCCAGTAGCAATAATAAGCATAAGCATATTTTTCCTAATTCAATTAATTCTGTCAAAATTTGTATTAACATTATTTTCTTAGTTTTTGTGAAGCTCCACGAGGCAAGACCTAGTGGCATCTTTAGACGAAATCCAATACATTCATTATCTCCTGCAACAACTTAGCCTTATCATACATTAGATAATTATTTTACTTCCAATTGTAATCCTGCCTGGCTTTCTCCCTATGGCAAGACCATAGGGTATAACGATAAATGAAAAAAAATCTTTCGTAGATAGATTTTTATATTGCTTTTTACAAATAAACATATGCATAAACTAAAAAATAGAGTCCCATTCGGAATCTCTAATTTTGACAAACTAGTTGAAGGCGGTTTTGAAAATAGTTCAACCAATCTCATTGTCGGCGGCCCGGGTTCTGGAAAAACTATATTTGCAACTCAGTTTCTCGTCAATTGCATGAAAAGAAAAGAAAAATGTCTCCTTGTTACTTTTGAAGAAAATAAACAGCAATTTTATCAGCACATGCTGGAGTTCGGCTGGGATCTCGCAGATTATGAAAAAAAAGGTCTTTTTACATTTTTAGAATACGCCCCGGCCAAAGTTAAAACAATGCTTGAAGAAGGCGGAGGTTCAATTGAAACCACAATTATCAGCAAAAAAATATCCCGTTTAGTAATTGACAGCATAACTTCGTTTGCCCTTCTTTTTGAAGACGAATTGACAAAAAGGGAAGCTGCCCTAAATCTATTCAATATGATTAGAAAATGGAATTGCACCTCCCTTCTAACATTAGAATTAAATCCTTCGGAAGAAAGTCTTAGCGATAAGGCGCAGACAAAGGCAATTGAATTTGAATCAGATTCAATCATTCAAATTTATTTTTTAAGAAACAAAGACAAAAGAGAACGCTTTATCGAAATATTGAAAATGCGCGGGACAAATCATTCAGACAAAATATATAAATTAGACATTGGAAATAAAGGAATAACTATTTCAAAAAGCTCCTCAAGTTTACCAAAATCTTAATTTTCCAAGCCTTACAGAGAGATTTAAATAATATCAAGATTGTATTCTTATATCTAAAAATTAAAAGAGAGAATGGTAAAAAATAAAAGGAAGAATGGACAAGCCTGGTCATTTGATTTAATGATAGGAATAGTTATCTTTGTAGCAGCACTTTCACTTCTCTTTTTTTATTCAATAAACTATAAAGCAGAAAGTGAAGATATTTTAAATGCAATGCAATACGATGGAAATGCCGTTGCTGATATCCTTCTTTCAGAAGGTTATCCCAAAAACTGGAATAAGGATGATGTCATAGTGCCTGGAATTTTGTCGAATAACAAAATAGATGAGGACAAATTAAAAAACTTAAGCATCATAAATTATGAAGAACAGCGTTCACTTATGCACACAAAATACGATTTTTGTTTCAATTTTTCAGATTCCATGCCAGCAAGCTTGCCATACTGTATGGGCAAACAATACAATGACCCAAACAATCTTTTCTTCATATCAAGAATGGTAATTTACAAAAATAAATCATCAATGTTAAACATATACATATGGAAATAAAAAAGAAGGGAATTTTTTTCACGATTGACGCAATAATAGCCTTGACTATAATCCTCGCTCTTTTAATAATCGCAGTCCCGGTAATAAACTATCAAAAGCCCACAAATAAGATTCATTATGACCTCCTAATAACTATGTCTAACTTGAAGATAGGAGAAGTTAACAATTTGCAAGTCCAAGAGTGGATAGCGGAAGGAGCAATTGTCAACTTAAATAAACCAGTCATAGAACAAATTGGAGAATTCTATTATACAAATAGAACAAAAGCAATAATTCTGTCTCAAATAATGCTAATCGATGTCCCAAGCAATAAAAATATAGGCATTTGGTTCGGAAACACATTGTTAGCTTCAAAAAACGTAACATCCCTTGAAGAATCTAAAAATGTTGATGTTACAAGGCAAAAAATAACTGCTATCAGAGGAGAAGGTGAAAATGTTTCTGGTCATTCAGCAAGAGCATTTTTATCAAGCAATAGCCAAACAAAATATTATTTCTTTGGAGGATATACTGGAGATGGAAATATAACCGCGCCTATAAACTACATAGGTAATATCCAATTGGCAGAAGTTGAGATAGCAACAAACATAAATTTCTCAATCTATGTTAATGAAGTCCTTCAAGGCAATTACGAAAAATCAGTATCAGAATTTCAACCAATAAAATATAGCATACCTACAACAGATTTTCATTCAGGAAACAATTTAGTTTCATTAAGAGGAATAAATGGAGAAAAGCTGCGTATCAGCGGAGGGTTCATTAAAATAAACTTCAACAGCACAAGCATTTATGAAATTGAAAATAAAAAATATTTTTCAGGAATAAGGGGGATAATTAATATTTACGACGGCTTCTATATTCCAACTGAACTAAACACTATAGACGCATATATCCATTATAATAGCTCAGTATCCCTCCCATTGGTTCTAAAGATAGGCAACACTACAATTTTTAATCAAACGCATATTGGAGAAACAGTTTTGACAATTCCAAATAGTGACATAAGTCCATTGATTGATTACACCGATTTAAACAAAAAGACAATTCCAATAAGATTATTTTTAGATGCATTTGGAAAAACATCATCAAGTGATGCAGACATAGTTCTGGTCACAGATTGGTCTGGTAGTATGAAGAAGGCAATAAATGATGATACATCTCAAGGTAGTGCCGCTATAGATTGTAATAACTTAGCCTTAAATCCAGACGCCAGGAAAACCTCTCTGGCCAAATGCCTGGATAAAACATTTGTAAATTCTATATTTAATGTCACCGGTCCAAGACTCTGGCCAATATGGATATTCGATGATAAGATTGAATCAAGTATTGTAAATCCAAGTGATCCAACATCTATTATAACTGCAATAGATAGTTATACTCAACAAGGAAAAGAAAAAACCTGTCTTGCCTGCGCAATCAATAGAGGATATGATATTTTAAATTCAAGTACAATTCCAAGCACACCAAAAAGAAAATTCATAGTTTTAATGACTGATGGACTCCCAACTCATTGTGCCGATGGTTCCTGCACAAGTAATTCTAGCATATACGGAACAAAAAGTTGCGATGGATACTGTGATTTTCAGGGTGGTGGCGGTTCGTGCGTTTATGAGGGATGTAATGATGATAAGTGCTTAGATCCTATTAACAACGCCATTTATTCAGCTAATCGTTCAAAAAGAGACCAAGACATTACAATTTTCACAATTGGTTTCGGATTAGTAGGAAACTGCAATAAAGCAAGTCAACTTCTAGAAGAAATTGCAAATATGACCGGAGGCAAATATTACCACAGCTCAAATGTCGAAGAATTAGAAAATATTTATAAAAATATATCGTCCTATATTTTAAAAGTAACATATCGTGAACAAACAGCCATAGCGGGTTCTGAAATTTCTACAGAGTTATACTCTGACTCATATATACAATTTGGAATTGTTAACGAACCAAATCCATACGGATTAATTTTAAATACAGAGAAAAAGTTCGCCAATTCTACAAACGGTAACTTTACTATTCCACCAAATTCACAAATATTGGATGCTAAAGTCGCATCATATTCAGGCCCAAGATGGACTTCCGTTGTAAGCGCAAACGAAGTTCCAATATATAATCTTAGCGAGTATGGCTCAGACTTCTCAACACTTGGAGACCCATATTCAATAAATATTCCAGTTTCAGCATTGAACTCATTAGGCACAAACAATATCACATTGACAACTGGTGTCTCTGCAACAAACACTTCATCGGGTTCTGAGTACAATAAAATAATTTACACTATAATAAAGAATATTTCCTCATACAATACAACAATTGTAGCTTCAGCAGAAGGATGCAACTGGAGTATTTCTTTCTCTGATGATACTTCCTCAACGCTGAAAATCCCAGCGTCCTACTCTGGTTCAAATAACTGCAAGTATTCAAACACTGGCTGTAACATTCCGAATTGCGATCCGAATGACGCATTGCAGCAGGCAGCCTACGATCTTCTATCCATACTTGATTTCGATGGTGATGGAAAGATAGATTCAAAAATTACAGAAGACAATCTAGGAGCAGAAACCACATCTATTTCTGGAATACCATTTTTAACAAAATTAGATATTCAAATAAGAACATGGTCTTAAACATCAAGAACAAAAAAGGATTTTTCTTCACAATAATAGTAATTATGTTACTATCCCTATTATTAGTGTCATCAACCTTTTACTTGCAGGCAGAATACAGACAATCGGTTCAAAAAAGAGTTTCTACAATGAATTCTTTCCTCTCATCCGTTGAAAAAGACCTAGAAAGACAGATGTATGTCTCAACATTCAGAACAATATTTCTATTTGAAAAAAAAGTAGTTGATTCAAAAAGATACATTGAAAACCCGGAGGAACTCGCATCAGAAGGTTTTTTCAATGGAACCCTTTACTCTCAAAGCCAAGGCAATGTATATGATGGAATAAAATTCTCTGACTTTCTAAGCTCGACGCAAACAGATGCTAAGCAAATGAATATTGAAATAAACATAACAGGTGCCAAACTGAACATGACTCAGGAAGATCCCTGGAACATTGCAATTATATTGACAGCTAATTTAACAATGAGTGACAAATCAAATCTCGCCTATTGGAATAAAACTCTGATAGTCAAAGCATACATACCAATAGAAAGATTTGAAGATCCAGTTTACCTCCTTAACACAGCAGGAAAAATTCCAAATAAGTATTCCAAATCCCCATATACTCTCTCCAATACCGATTTGAAAAACCTCTCTCTTCATTTAGAAAACTCATATTACATTGCATCAACCGAAGCGCCTAGTTTTATAGACAGACTTAAAGGCAACTTAGCGGCAGAAAGTCCATATGGTGTTGAATCCTTAGTCAACATAAACACCTTTAACTCGCAAGGCTTAACCGTCTATGTGGGAAGACCTATGGTGGATCATATTTATTTTGATTTGACAAATCCAGCGACATTTTGCACAGTAAGTGGAACAAATGCCCCAGCTAACTTGCTTTTAGATGATGCACATAAAATCATATACAACGTCGCAACCTGTTCTTAATGCTTAAAAATTTGTCGATAAAAATGTTTATATACCCTATAGTCTTCTATTACGCATTAAGCATTTATGCTTTAAAATACTTAAAAGGAGGTAAACATGAAAAATAAAAAAGGACAAGCGGCAATGGAGTTCTTGATGACCTATGGATGGGCTATCTTGATTGCTATTATTGCGATAGGAGTTCTAGCATACTATGGTGTTTTTAGCCCTGGTAAGCTTGTATCTGATAAATTTGTCATAAATCAACCTTTTAGTCCAGAAGGAGCAGTTGTAACTTCAGGACTTGCTGGGACAGCTAAAGTTGAAATGGAAATATACAATGGTGCTGGAGAACAACTAACTATTAGTAGAATCAGTATATCTGGTTGCGGAGATAGTGATGGCATACCAAATGCACCAACAACAGTCGGTGCTACTGCTATAACGGGAGCAGGTACAGCAGCTATTGCAGCAAATGTAAAATCTGGAAAGATTTCTATGACGTGTACTAGTGACGTTGCTCAAGGAGCCTTCAGAGGAGATGTTGTAGTAACCTATACAAAAACAGGTTCTGCTTTGGATCTTCAGTCTTCAGGTTCTATAACTGCGCAAGCTAAATAATTTTATTTAATTTTTTTATCTTTTTCTTTTATTTTTTCTTTTTTATTTTATGTTTTATATCTTATGACTCAGCTTTTGACGTAGAAACCTTTAAATACCACTTAATATAAATTAGTATTATATGGTAAATTATACAATACTCACAAATAGAGAAAAAGAAATAATAAACAAGAAACTTAAAGGAATTAGTTTGACACAGAACGAGTCAAACATCCTAAGCAAGTCTATCAGACATAAATTAACAGAAATAAGTAAGATTAATGCGCATGTTCTTTTAAACAAGCTTGAATATAACCAAAAATCAAAATCTATTGAAAATAAAATTAAAAAGCTTATCCTAGAAAACTTAAAAGAAGTCAGGTCAATATTAATATATGGTTCTGCAATTCAAAACAATTACAAGGACTATAAAGATATAGATGTTTTGATTATAACAAACAAAAAAATATGGTCTTCAACTGGAGATAAATATAACCTAATTATGAAATTGACTGATTCTGCTAAAAGACTTAGTTTAAACTTGGATATTCAAGTCATTGATATATCTGCATTTTATAATGAATATTCTCATAGTCCTTCTTTAATTTATCAACTCAAAGACTATAAAGAGATTTATGGAAAAATAAAGCTTCCATCAAAGACTGAACTATCAAAACTGGATTTGAGAATGAAACTTGACTGGAGCGATATAGATGATGAAGACTCTGATGGCAATGAAATATATCAATCTCTTAGAAATGTTCTTTTAGTCAGGCTGCTCTTAAAAAAAATAGTGGACAATCAATCATTGAGAGAAAGTGTTAATAAAGAATTAGGCAATAATACCATATTTAGACTAAAAAACAATATCGCCTCCAAGTCAGAAAAAAAGTTAATATTGCAATACATAAAACAGCTATCTGAAAAAACAGACGAGGAAATTAAAAAAGCACCATGGGAAAAAATAGCGTTATAAAAACTCTTGGAAAGAGAATAGGCAATGTGGTATTGCATAATTTATTAATCAAACACACAAATAGACCAGAGTCTATAAATCATCTGCAAAATGAAGAAATTACCTATAGAGATGCAGCAATTAAAGATGCTAAAAAATATAATTGGAATGAAGAAGACAAACAAGCAATAAAGACTCAATCTATTGAATTTATTAAGGACAAGAAAGATAAGAAGTATCCTGATATTCATTTCTTAACAAATGAAGCTGAAAAATTGGTAGAAGAAGAAATTGCAAATCTTAAACTATAGATATTATCATTCAAATTAAAGATACAAAAACAACTATTTGCCTCGTCTTTCCCAAGCCCTCAAGCTAGGGCGCACTTTCATATTATGGCTTCTGCTTCTTAATCCTCTGCTCTTCCTTGCAGCTGATGTCAGACCACGCTGAGCTCTATTATGATTTGCACTATCGCATATCCACTTGAAAACAGGATCATTCCTGATTTCTGGCCTTGAAGGATCAATCATTATAACCTCATAAAAATAATATTTTCCATCCTTTGCAATAGGATACGAGTTCAAAACTTCCAAATTGGGATATTTCTTTTCCACCCTGATTTCAGCAACCCACTGATAATTCATTTTCAATATCTTTTTCACATACTGCTTTCTGCTTTTCCTTCCATGCTTATGCCTTGTTCTCTTTCTGCCGCCTCTTTTAATTCTTACTCTGAAAACAACAAAACCTTTTTTGGCCTTATAACCCAAGGCCCTCGCTCTGTCAAGTCTAAGAGGCTTGTCAACTTTCACAAAACTCTCTCCAGCCCTCCATTCAATCAACCTTGTCTGCAATAAGTCTCTTCCAGGTTTCTTCCACACTTCCCTTATGTAATGATATGCTCCTTTCGCCATTCTTTGAAGAGAAAAAATTGGTTTTTAAATCTATTCCCACTCATAATACCGCACAATAAATCAAGATATTGCATACATCATTCAGTAAAAAGCTTATTTTAAAAGCAAAAAGATTAAAAAGTCTCTCCACTGTTGAAAAAAATGGAAGAAAAAATACCTTATGATTTATTTGAAAAAATGGATTTAAGAGTGGGAAATATAATTGATGTTCAAGACCATCCAAAAGCAGACAAGCTTTATGTTCTTACAGTAGATTTAGGTGAAGAAAAAACAAGAACAATTGTTGCAGGCCTTAAAAATCACTACAAAAAAGAAGATTTGAAAAACAAAAAGGCAATTTTCGTTGCAAACCTTGCCCCAGTAACCCTGCGTGGAATAGAAAGCAATGGAATGATTTTAGCAGCCGTCAGTTCAGATGAGTCAGATATAATATTTTTACAGCCTGAAAAAGACATAAAAGAAGGTAGTAAAGTCAAATAATTTCATATCCAAAAATAAATAAAGTCCACTGAACGCAATTAATTATTCATTCAAGCATATTCTGCACCAAATTCTTTTGAACCGAAAAGTTTATATATTTAAACGTAATTACGTTTATTAACATGTCAAGAACCATAAACTAAAGTGTATGGCGTGTCAACAAGTATGGTTCTTGAACACCTCGAAAATTAAGTTTGCTTTCTCACGAACTGAAGTAGGGAGTTTACGCAAACTTAATTTTCTCAGTATTGAATAAATTTACAATGGTAAGCATAACTTTATCGATTCCCGAAGAAATACGCAGCAAAATGAGACAATTCCCAGAAATGAATTGGTCTGCATTTATTCGCAAATTAGTTGAAGACAGAGTTAAACAACTTTCGCTCAAACAAGAGTTGCTGGCAAAACTAAAGGAAGAAAATGAATCTGGATTTACAGACTGGACAGTAGAATTAGGAAGAAAAATCAAAAAAGAAGGGCATGCAAGATTGAAAAAAGAGGGTTTATTGTAAATGAAATTAGTGGCAGATGCCAATATTTTATTCTCTTTGGTAAATCCTAAAACTTCTGCCTCCGAACTTGTTAAACTGCATAACATAAAGCTTTTCTCTCCTTCATTTGCGTTTGGTGAATTGGCAAAATATAAATCAGAAATCGAAAAAAAATCAAAAATATCTTTTGATAAAACCAAAGAAACATTGAAACAACACGTATCTTTCATTAAAGAATCCGATTTCTCTCCGTTGTTTAAGCAATTTAAAGATTTCATAGATGAAAAAGATATTCCCTATCTTGCACTTTCACTATCTCTTAATCTTCCAATTTGGTCAAACGACCCGCATCTAAAGCAGCAGTCCTCAATCAGAGTTTTTACAACAGAAGAACTGATAAACATCCTAGAATAAACAAAACATATTTTATCTTCCAAGAATAAAATCAATGAAACTTGCCTTCTTTTTATACTGCCCATTTCCAATAATCCGTGCCGCAATATTTCTATAAGCTATGGCTGCCTTGCTTCTCGGATGCGTGTGCACCAAAGCATCCTTCATTACGAGCGCAGATTGCATATTCTTATCTTCAGGCACAACGCCCAAAATAGGCAGTTCAAGCATTTCTCTTATATTCCTAATAGGCATTTCGGTTCTTTTTCCCCTTACTCTGTTAACAATAACTCCCCTTACACTTTTTCCAAGCTCCTCAATCACTTTGCTTGTTTTCAAAGCATCAGTAACAGCAGTAATTTCAGGATTAGTAACAATAATCAATTCGTCACAAGACTCCATTGCCGCTATTGCCTCTTCTCCCAATCCAGCAGCAGAGTCAAATATAACATAATCTGCAATCTTTCTCAATTTCTTTCCAACATCTTTTAATTTACCATGGTCAATCCTTCTCAACTCCCTGATGGAAAGAGAACTAGGAATTATTTTAGTCCCAGATTCATGCTCATATATTGCGTCAGCAATTTTTGCATTCCCAAGAAGAACATGATTCAAACTCACAGGAACAATTGGAGCCCCTAAATGCAATCCAACATTGGGTGTAGTTAAATTGGCATCCAAAATAATAACATCTTTTCCAAATGAATTAAGAGCAGCACCTATATTGATTGCAGTTGTAGTTTTTCCTACACCACCCTTTCCCGAAGTAATTGTAATTAACTTAGCCATATTTTACAGAGCGAAACTAAAGTAACGCTTCAACAAAAACAATTATTTCAAAGCACTTATAAACCTTTCTAAGATAGCGGCATATTCTTTCAATTTGTCAAGATTAATATTTATTACCTGCCCAGAATAATTAACTTTCAAATTGACGCCTTTTCTAAATTCATTTTCTCTAACTTTTTCAAGCTGTTCAATGTCTCTAAATAAGTCATACAAATTAAGAGTTTCAATGATATCCTTATTTCCAGCATATAACTGCTTAAGTTGAATAAGTTTCGCCCTGGGAGCGTTTGGTATGGGCTTCCATTTCTTCTGTTTTTTAGCTTTCTCAACTAATCTGTTCATCCCCATTTCAATCATTATTTTCCATCTAAGAAGTAAATTAATAATAACATCGCAAGTCTTCGTGTATTTTAAACTTACATAAAGCAAGTGGTCAGCGCTGATTTTTTCTTTGATTATTGTTTCCATACAAAAGTCTATCCGTATTCCCCCTTTTAAAAGGCTTAAAAGTACATTTTCCAAAGGAATATAACTATTTATATCTTTCTGATATCTACTTTGAAATATATATTAAAAATCAATAAAAAGTTCGGATTAACAAATTATTCATGTTTTCTCGTCCTAACAAAAACATTTCTAGTATTCATCAAAAGCTTTCTCAATATGAGAATAAAATCGTCTATTGTCTGCCTGTTCACTTCAGTTGTTGTTAAATTATCATCAAGTATCACCATTTTTCCAACCCTTGAAAACTCAAATCCCGATTCTTTATGTTTTTTTCCAAAAATAATCAATCTTTTCAAAAGTTCTCTTTCTTCAATTGAAAGACCATATTTGGGAGCACATTTCTTAAAGAAAGTATCCAAATTCTTATCAGAATCTTTATAGAGAGTTATATGTTTAAACAAATATTCATATTTTAATATAGTTGAAACAGTTGAAACAGCTCCCTTATACAGCGTTTCAAGCGCCCTGAGAAGCAATTTTTGGTCCTTAACCACTGGCATTATCACTTTAACCACATGTTCAGCACTCTGCCAGCTTCTCTCAGCTTCAACAAGCGCATCAACAAACTTCTTCTCAATTCCCGTACTTTCCATGTTAAATCTAAGTATTTAAAATTAATATAACTATCTAAATCACAAACATTCCATCTTTGTAAATAATCTTTTTCTCTCCAGATTCCAATTCTGCTGTAACAACTCTGTTTTCAGTAGAAACAATGTCTGTATGAATTACAGATTCATTGTATCCCATTTCTGCCCATTCTTCCTTCTTTATCTTGGAAGGATTTCCTGGATAAGAATCTTTATATGCATTTCCCAAAGCAATATGTGTATTCCCATATTTTCCTCCAAAATTCTCATCAAACAGCGTTTCAGCCATAAATTTATCTATTTTCGACATCCTAATATCCGTAAGAGAAAATTCTCCAACTTTGTCTGCATTTTCAGTTGCAATCATCTCTTTCAAAACATTCTCTCCTTGTTCAGCCATTGCATTAACAACTTTTCCATCTTTAAACCTAAGATGAACATTCTTAATCATGTTGCCATATCTATAAAGGGGCTGATCAAAATATATCTCTCCTTCTGTCAATCTCCAATCTGGAGAAATATAAACTTCAAAACTGGGAATATTTCTTCCTGTTCCTCCAAGCCATTGTCTATTTTTTCCAACTCCGATGGTAAAATCATTTTTCTCTGACTTAATATACAATTTCTTGATTTTCATTTTATTCAATTCATTTTTCAATCTATCAATTTCAGTAAAAACCTTTTTCCATTCATCAACTGGATTTTCCTTATCAAGATAACATGCATTTATTATCTGGTTCCAATATTCCTCTAAACTTACTCCTGCTTCTTTTGCTGCATCTTCCGTTCCATACAAAGCAAGAGTCCATGTCAATTTGCCAGCATTCTCTTTTTCATTTCTCCAATCAAAATACGGCTTATGCGTTTTTTGTCTCATCATTATTTTTTTCGGGTCTATTCCTTCTAACTCTTTTTTGTTAGCTTCAGCAATAATAAAAATGAAGTGGTCCGCCTGGTCAACTTTCCCGCGCAAATGCTTTTCAGCAAAAAAGTTCAAATGGTGCTCTTCTGCTAACTCATAAAAATGGCGAGCAGTTTCATCAGGTATAAAATTAGTAATATAATGTCCTCCAGCACGCAAAACAGATTTTTGTAGAGCAATAAGAAGAGATTTTGCACATTCTGGAACTTCAAGATATACAACCTCTCCTTTTTTCATTCCATTTCCAGAATTGAGCGCGCATCTGACTAAAACGTCTGCATATTTTTCTAACATATCCGGTGATGGTTTATATTCATTCATTTTTCATTCGTTTTAAAATAAATTTATTCACTCAATTTAACAATCGCTTCTGCAATATCCTTAGTTTCTTCCAAAACTGTGCGAACTTCTTTTTCATTCTTGCCAGTTTTCTCCATAACAAGAGCAACATCATCATCGCTTATCCCCACCTCAGAACTTTCTTCTCTTGCTTCTCCTGTAATTTGCCAACTTTCCTGTCCTTGCATAACTACTTTTTGCACATTTGCAGGTTCAATCACTATTTTTTTATCAGAACATTCTATAATAACCCGTAAAGCATCAATTTCCTGTTGCTTAATGCCCATCTGCTTCATCATGGCCTGCATTTTCTTAGGATCTATTCCGCCAAACATAATTATGCAAAAAAAGAAGAGTATTTATAGATTTCTAAATTAAATAATCTTAAATATTTGTCCAAAATCAAAATCATTCGAGAAAGATATATACTCTGGAACTCTTAAATGTCTTGCCCCGATAGAAATTGCTCCGTTTATATCCTTATCCGAATCCCCTATAACCAACAATTCTGAAGCCTGAATTCTATAATAACGCAAAACAACCTCAAAGTTTTTATGGGGCAATTGATTCAATTGAAAAGAACTATCCAAAAATCTGAAAAGTCCGTAATCTTCAAGATGCACCTTAAGAGTACAGTTAGGAGCATCAGAAGTAGATGCGACTCTTATTTTGCGTCTATTGCATTCATTAAAAAAACTTTCAATTCCTTTTCGCGCTGGAAGTTCGTTGTCAGGATCGTCCGTTGCCAAAACAGTACCATATATATCTAAAGCTATTACTGAAATCATTATCTTATCCATAAAAAAAGACTATTTATAGATTTCTGAATTGAAAAATGAATATACTCTTTCTCGCCATTCTAAACATCTTTTGTAATAGAAGTCTCATCGATAAACAAACACTTGGTTTTTAGAAAGGGTTAAAAATATGATTTTATTATATTTTTTATGAATAAATGGTTTAAAATAATATCAATCTCACTGCTAATTTTAATTATATCGTTTTACTTATTGAATTTTATGCCTATTGTAAAATCTAATTGTGGTTGCATAAATTACAATAGTGCGGAGAAACGAGTTCCACTAAATTATTTTGTAGGCTGTTTTTGTACTACTGCTGAGATCCAACAATATAATTTTCCTGAATTTATAAAAGGTAAGTTCATTCAATCTACTTTGGTTATTCTTCCATTTATTCTGACTATTGTTAGTATTCTTATATTAAGAAAAAGACTCCATTAATTATAATTCAAATAACCTTACTTTATTTTTTTCTGCTGAACCTCTGCAAAGCAACTTCCCCCAATTCCCCCCTGTGGACTCTAAAACTATCCTTAAGTTCAGACCAGTATTCTCTTCTGCGATAAGAAAATATAATTATGGCAGTAATTGCCATCGCGATTATTGACCCGACTCCAGCATTGAACATATCCTTCTGCGCATCCCAAACATCACCCTGCGTCCCGAGATATGCAACTCCCAAATCTCCTCCAAACTTGACCGCAACCCACCACTCAACCAACTCATAAACGCAGCTTAACCCAAAAACAAGCATTATCGGGGCGAAAAGAGCCCATATTCCTTTATAATTTCCAATTCTTATAAAAACCTCCCTAACGGGATAAGCTAAAAGAAATCCAAATGAAAAATGAATTATTCTGTCATAATGATTTCTATCCAACCCAAAAAAATTCTGAAGCCAAAAACCAAAAGGCACTTCAGAATAAGTATAATGACTTCCAATGACATGCAAAGTCATATAAATAAATATCAAACTATAGGAAGTCTTGGAAAATTTAAACCATTTAGATGCAATAAGCAAAAGAATGACAAAAGGAATTGTCAAATAATTTTCAAGCAGCCAGTCATCTCTATACAAAACATTAAAAGCCAAAATAATCCAAAGAACAACAAAACCAATTAGAAGCAGCCAGGCATACGTTCCTCTACTTTCAAACCTATTATAAATCAATCCAAAAATAAAAGCCAGGAAAAAAGATATCAAAAAAATAACATACAAATTTAAATCAAAACTAATTTCAGTGCATATGAATGTAAACATCGCCATCAAGGCAACCAGTAAAAAGTTAAAAAAGCCATTTTTCCAGAACAAATGGAACAAAACCAGTGAAATAAAAGCCAGCACAATTGAATATGCAATACTTACTTCATAAACATCAACAATGAAAAAAACAATCAAAACACCTAACAAAAATAAAACTAATAATTTAACAAACACCGTCAAAAAACTCCCTTTGTCCTCTTTACTCTCTTTTTTCATTTTGTTATATGCTTAATCAGCCTGAAATAGGCCAAAACAAATTCAATCCAAAAACAACAAGTATAATAAAAACGATATAAAAGATTACCTGCATAGGGCTAATCTTTATCTTGGTATCATACTCTTCATCATACCTCATCAACCCGCCAAACGATCCGGGCATACTTATCTTATTATCACTTGCCATATTAAACTAAAAAAAGAGCAATATAAAAAGTTATCTATTTTCTCTTTTTAATTTCATTCAAAATCCTGATTTTCTCTTTCCTGCTTTTATAAGTTTGTCCAAATCGAACTAAAACCCAATTCAACTTTCCCCATAATTTTTTTGGAAATAGATTTTGCAAATCATTTTCAACCTTCTCCTGATTTTCATGTTTCGTCCATTTCATCTGCTTTGCAATGAAAGAAACATGCGTGTCCACACCAATAGTCTCATGTCCTTTTTCAGCAAGAAAAACATTTGCAGTTTTTCTTCCGACTCCAGGAAGTTCTATCAACTTTTCAAAGTCATGCGGAACCCTATAATTATAGTCTCTGACAAGCATATTAGCAAGATTAATTATATTTTTACTCTTGGTTTTGTAAAAATTAACACCTCTAATTATCTTACCAATATCATTAACCTTGGCTCTCGATAATTTATCAATATTATCATATTTTTCAAATAATCTTTCTGCTATTGGTATAGTAACTCTATCAGTCGTCCTGGCAGACATAAGTGTAGCAATAAGAGTTTTCCAATCTTCATCCCATCCATCTGCAGCCAATCTTAGCTCAGAAGCAAGTTTTTCTATTTTTTTAAACTGCCTAAGTGCCTTCTTCTGTTTAACATTCATAACTAAAGGAAGAAACATCAATTATTAAAATTATCCTACAAGCTCGCCTTCATAAGCCTTCTCAGCAATATCTGTAGAAGCATCTAAGAAAAATTCCTCTTCATCACTGTCTAATCCAGAAGCATAAAGCAGATTTTCAGCGAATTGAGAATCAGTATGATGATGATAAACCTGAACAGATCTTCCACCATAACAGCTAGGCTCAATACACACTCTTTGTGCCAAATCAATTAATGCGTGAGCATAAACTGGCTGATTTTGAGATAATAGCTCCCTAGATTGATCCACTAATCTAGAAGCCAAAGTAAAATCATCTACTTTCTTCTTATCTTCAAAATGAAAATCTCTATTCACTGCATAATCCACGGAAAGCAAAATTGCTTTCGCAACATTCATATTGTGTGCTCTCCGTGCTAATACGTCCTCTAAAGCATTAATAGCAGAAGGAGAAACTCTACGAACTATCGAATGAAGATTCACAGGCAATTCCAGATTATGTTTTCTCGCACCCATTGTAACAAACAAAGAAAATAAATTATTCTCTGCAAACTAAATAAGTCCACAAGGTTTATAAATATTCTTATATGTTCTTTGTTGTTACTTAAAAAAATAAAATTTAATCTGTTTTTTACAAAAACACTAAACTTTAAAATCCCTTTGTTCTTATCAAGCTCATGACAGAAACAGATTTCAAAGCAATAGAAGAAAAATGGAAATCATATTGGGAAAAAGAAAAGATTTACTCTTTCAATCCAAAATCAAAGAAAAAAATCTATTCAATAGACACTCCGCCTCCAACAGTTTCTGGAAAAATGCATCTTGGACATGCATTTTCTTATTCTCAACAAGATTTTATTGCGCGTTTCAATAGAATGTTTGGAAATGAAGTTTTCTATCCATTTGGAACCGATGATAATGGTCTGCCAACAGAGAGACTAGTCGAAAAATTAAAAAATATTAAAAGCAAAGATATGAGTCGAACAGATTTCATAAAAATTTGCTTGAATACATTAAAAGAAATCACTCCAAATTTTATTCAAGACTGGAAAAATCTTGGCATTTCATGTGATTATAATCTTTACTATTCTACCATAAACAGAGATTCACAAAAAATATCACAAAAATCTTTTCTAGACTTATACAAAAAAGATATAATTTACACTGCACAGTTCCCCACAATATGGTGTCCAGAATGCCAAACCCCAATAGCACAAGCAGAACTTGAAGATAAAGAAAAAGATACTTTATTTACAACCATAAAGTTCAAAGTTGACGGGATTGATTTGCCAATTGCGACAACTCGCCCAGAACTTTTAGGTGCCTGCGTCTGTATATTCGTCAATCCAACAGACAAAAGGTATAAGTCATTAATAGGCAAAAAAGCTAATGTGCCAATATTCAACCATAAAGTTCCAATCATAGCAGATGCCTCTGCAGATATTGAAAAAGGAACGGGTGTTCTTATGGTCTGTTCATATGGAGACAAATATGACGTTGATGCAGTTAATCGTCATAAATTAAATCCAAAAATAATACTTGAAAAAAACGGGACATTAAACATAGAACCTTACAAAAAATCAAAGATAAAAGAAGCAAGAAAAAAAATTCTTCAAGATTTAAAGGAAAAAGACTTGATAATAGATCAAAAAACGATAAAACATAGTGTAAATGTTCATGATAAATGTTTAACGGAAATTGAATTCATTCCAACTAGTCAATGGTTTATTAAAGTACTCAATAAGAAAAAAGAACTTATAGCACAAGGTAAAAAAATAACCTGGCATCCTGAACATATGTTCAAAAGATATGAAAATTGGATTAATGGTTTGGAATGGGATTGGTCAATATCTAGAGAAAGACATTTCGGAATACCTATTCCAGCATGGTATTGCAAATCTTGCAATGAAATAATAATTGCTGAAGAGAAAGAACTCCCTATCGACCCAATCCAAACTAAAAAAACTTGTCCAAAATGCAAATCACAAGCACAGGCAGAAGAAAAGGTTCTTGATACTTGGGCAACCTCATCATTAACGCCGCAAATAGCATCATCATTAGTAAAAAATCAAATAAAACTACCATACTCATTAAGACCGCAAGCTCATGACATAATTAGAACTTGGGCATTTTATACAATTGTTAAATCTCTTTACCATGAAGATAGCATACCCTGGAAAAACATCACAATATCAGGATTCGTTACTCTAGACGGAGAAAAAATGGGTAAATCAAAGGGTAACGGCATACCACCACAAGAAGTCATGAGTAAATACGGCACAGATGCAATGAGATATTGGGCGGCTTCATCAAAATTAGGAGAAGATTTTGACTATCAAGAAAAAGATATCCTGACTGGTAAAAAGTTTGTCACAAAAATTCTAAATGCGACAAACTTTGTGTTTATGAACATGGCCTATCAAAAGAAAATGCCAAAACTAGAAGAAACAGACCGTTTATTTATAGTTCAATTAAACAAATTAATAAATTCCGCGACAAAAGCCTTTGAAGATTACAACTGTTCAAGAGCCAAATTAGAAACAGACCAATTTTTCTGGCAAACACTTGCCGACAACTACTTAGAAATTGTTAAAAACAGAGTTTATCAAGGTTCAGAGCAAGAAAAGGCTTCAGCATTTTATACGCTATATAATTCCTTGCTAACTCTCCTAAAATTAATGGCTCCAATAACACCATTTATTACTGAAGAAATTTATCAGTCTCATTTTAAAAAATACGAAAAACAAAAATCAATCCATCTGGAATTCTGGCCAACAACAATAAAAATCAAAGAGTCCAAAGAAGATGATAAAATTTGGTCGAAACTTTTAGAAATCATCACTTTAGTCCGACAAGAAAAATCAAAATCCCAAAAATCAATGAAGACTGAAATCATTCTAACTCTATCAGAAGAAGATCAAAAATTATTAAAAAATATAATTGCCGATTTAAAAGCAGTTACCTGTGCTAAAGAGATAAAATCTGGCAAACTAGAAGTTAGAATCCTATAGCATAAATTAAACCAAGATTTATTAACCATTTCTATTTAATATTTACATGGACTCTGAACAGAAAAAAAGACAGGAACTTGAAGAGCTGATTGCTCAATTAGAAAATATTAGAGGTAGGCATACACAATTAGTAAGTGTTTACATTCCAGCAGGATTCAATAAAGACGCTGTCGTCAGACAATTAGAATCAGAATCTGGAACGGCAGAAAACATAAAATCAAAAGCAACAAGAAAAGCGGTTGTTGACGCATTAGACAGAATAGTCCGTGAATTGAAGAATTATAAGGTTACGCCTCCAAACGGAATGGTTCTATTTTGTGGAAATATCTCAGAAAAAGAAGGAAATCAGGATATTCAATTATGGGTAAATGAGCCTCCAAAGCCGCTGAACGTCCGTCTCTATAGATGTGATCAAATATTTGTTCTTGATCCATTGAAAGAAATGCTTGACATAACAGAAGTTTATGGTTTACTTGCAATAGACAGACAAGAAGCAACTATAGGCATCTTAGAAGGCAAACAAATCAAAGTTATAAGAACATTAACTTCTGGAGTTCCAGGAAAAGTACGTGCCGGTGGACAAAGTTCAGCTCGTTTTGCAAGAGTCACAGAAGGCTTAGCAAAAGAATTCTTCAGAAGAGTAGCCGAAGCAATGAAAGAAATTTTCTTCGACATGCCAAAATTAAAAGGAATTCTTGTTGGTGGCCCAATACCAACAAAAGACGAATTCTTAGAAGAAGCACAGTTAGTCACAAAACTAAAAAAATTAGTCATGGCCGTCAAAGACATAGGTTATACTGATGAACACGGACTAAGATTATTAGTTGAAGCATCTCAAGAAGACATCTCACAACAAGAATTAGTAAAAGAAAAAGAAATTGTTCAACAATTCTTCGAAACCCTTGGCAAAAACAAAGAAAAAGCAGCCTATGGAAAAGAAAAAACTCTTTTGGCTTTAGAAAGAGGAGCAGTTGAAAAGCTGTTAATATCTAAAAAACTCCCAAAAAGCGAAATTAAAGATTTCGAGGATAAAGCAGAAAATATTGGTGCAAAAGTTATAATTATTTCGACAGAAACCGAAGAAGGAGACCAATTTCTCAATCTGACAAAAGGTGTTGGCGCCATTTTAAGATTTCAGATTGAATAAATAAAATGCCATTCTCAAATAACAACCCAACATTAAACAAGTGTAACATAAAACAATAAACCATTTAAATCTCCCTTGCGCTCAAATTTAATGGAATCAGTGTTGCCCAAGAAAAAAAAACAAGAGGAAATGCTCTTAGAAGCAAAAAATTTCTTTAATGCATACAAGAAAGAAATTAGTCAATCAATCAGAACTGGGGAAAGGGTAATATACATACCATTTCAACATTTGGCTGAACATTCACCAAGTTTATCAGAAGAAGTTCTTGAAAATCCTCAACAGACATTTGCAGTCCTAGAAAATGCTCTTGATGACTCTGGATTAGGCAAAAATATCCGAGTAAGAATAACTGATCTGCCAAAATCGGTTGCAATAAAAATAAGAGAAATAAGATCTAAGCACCTAGACCAAATGCTCTGGATAGAAGGAATAATTAGGCAAGCCTCCGACGTTCGACCACAAGTTGTCAATGCAAAATTTGAATGCCCAAACTGCGGAGCCTTGCTTTCAGTATTGCAAATTGATAACAAATTCAGAGAACCAAGCAGATGTACCTGCGGATGGAAATCAGCATTTAGATTAATTTCGAAAGAAATGGTTGACACTCAACGTCTTGTTATCGAAGAATCTCCAGATTCTCTTGAAGGTGGAGAACAGCCACGTAGAATCAATGTCTTCCTGCAAGAAGATCTTGTTGATCCAAAAATGGAAGAAAGAACTACACCTGGAAGCAAAGTAAAGATATTTGGAGTTTTAAAAGAAGTCCCCATACCGTTAAAAACTGGTTCAATTTCCACAAGATATGATATAGCAATAGAAGCAAATAATATAATTCCTTTAGAAGAAACATTTGAGGACTTAAATATTGACGAAGAAGCTATTGAACAAATTCTAGAATTGGCAGCAGACCCAAATGTATATTACAAACTATCAAGCAGCATTGCTCCAAGTATATATGGATTTGAAAGAATAAAAGAGGCCGTTCTTTTAGAATTATTTGGTGGAGTAAAAAAATTAAAATCAGATGGTGGGTCTTCTCGAGGCGATATACACATTCTTCTTGTAGGTGATCCTGGAGTAGCAAAATCAGTTATGCTAAAGTTCATATCTGCAATTGCTCCAAAAGGACGTTACGTTTCTGGAAAAGCGGCAACTGCTGCAGGTCTCACAGCAGCAGTCATTAAAGATGAATTTTTACGCGGTTGGAGTCTAGAAGCCGGAGCAATGGTTCTTGCAAATAAAGGCACTGTTTGTATTGATGAAATTGAAAAAATGACTGAACAAGATAGAAGCACAATGCATGAAGCCATGGAGCAACAATGTTACCATCATGATACAGTTATAACCCTCGCAGATGGCTCAGAAGTAAAAATTGGAGAAATAGTTGAAAAACTACTTCAAGAAAATAAGGAAAAGATAATTGAAGGTAAAGATTGTTTTATCCTGCCATACAATCAACTCGAAGTTTTAACAACTGATTTTAAAACAATTAATAAAACCAAAATAAATAGAATAAGTAAACATAAAGCATTTGATAAATTTATAAAAATAAAATTCTCACATGGGCGAGAAATAATAGTTACTCCAGAACATCCAGTATTTACAGTGAAAGATGGAAAAATTTCAACAAAGAGAGCAGATGAGATGATAATTGGAGATCCTATTCCAATACCACTTTATTCGCCAATAGAAGGAAAAGAACAACTCTTTCTTCCGCAGCAAATTAATGAAAGAGCTAAAATTCATATAAATATTCCAGTCAAAAATGGCCCAGAATTATTTAAAATTATAGGTTACTTTATAGCGGAAGGTTCACGCGAGATAAATAGGAAAAAATTTATTGGAATCAATTTTGTTAACAAAGATGTAAGAGTTCTTAACGATTTCAATCAATTAATGAAAAATACATTTAACATCGCACCATACAAACAAGCACGCATAGATCACTATGGTACACGTTGGAGCTATAGATACACTTCAACAGAACTGGCCAGCTTCTTAAAAGAAACATCTCCTGAAATACTAAAATTATCTGGCGAAAAGCAGATACCCTTGTGGGCAATGAAAGGAAAATCTGAAGATATCGCCAAAATGCTATCTGCACTTTTTGAAGGAGATGGATATGTCTCCAAAAAAGAAAGGACGATAAGAATAGGATATAAAACTAAAAGTAAGCGTCTCGCTGAACAAATACAAGATTTACTTCTAAGATTTAGAATAAGAAGTTCCATAACAGCAGACAGAGAGTATTTCAGAGTAGGAATAACAGATTATGATAATATTCTCTCATTCCAAAAGTATATAGGCTTTGTTACAGAAGAAAAAAATGAAATCATCTCCTACTATATTCAAAACAAAAAGATAAAAAGGCAAATAAAAAATGTTATCCCAAAACAATTTAATAACAGAATAATAGAAATTCTAAAAGAAGAAAAAATAGAAAGTATAGGAAAGTATAAAATTTATAATATAATTTCTGACCACCAAAAAAGAAAAAATATCTTTGGATTTTCACGAAGTTTATTAAAAAAAGCTTTTCCCAAAATAAAAAAAGAAGAAAATAAGGAATATTTAAGACAATTTACAGAAGATATTGGGTGGGAGCGTGTTTCTGGAATTGAAATCATAAAAAATGAAGATGAAAATTGGGTTTATGATGTTACTATAGAACCAAATCACTCATTCATTTCACAAGCAGCAATACTCCACAACACAATCACTGTCTCAAAAGCAAACATCCACGCAACATTGAGAGCAGAAACAACCGTTCTTGCTGCAGGAAATCCCAAACTCGGTCGTTTCAACCCTTATGTTCCAATCCCAGAACAAATTGATATTTCTCCAGCATTATTAAGCAGATTTGACGTCATCTTCGTCATCAAAGACATGCCAAACAAAGTTCAGGATGAAGCTATAGCAACCCATGTATTGGAAGAACACAAACAAGAGGTAGTTAGAGACACAATAAATCCAAAACTTCTTAGAAAATATATCTCATACGCAAAAAGAAAATTTAAACCGAAACTCACTGACGAAGCCATTGAAGAAATAAAAAACTTTTATGTTAAATTGAGAGGTCAATCAACTGGTTCAGAATCAACAATAAAACCAATAGCAATAACTGCAAGACAACTAGAGGGAATTATAAGGCTATCGGAAGCACATGCTAAGATGCATCTTAGAAACGAAGTTAAAAGAGAAGACGCCATTAAAGCCATTGAACTCTTGAAAGTATCGCTAACTCAAGTCGGTTATGATGAAGAAACAAAAACCTATGACATCGACAGAATAACTTCGGGCATTAGTGCGGGAAAAAGAAGCAAAATATTAGTTGTAAGAGAAACAATAGCACAACTCGAGTCCAGACTTGGTAAATTAATCCCCATAGAAGAACTGGAAAAGGCAATTGAAGGAAAAATGACGCCCATAGAATTGGAAGATTCGTTATCACAATTATCAAAATCGGGAGATATATTCAAGCCAAGGAAGGGATTCATTCAAAAAATATAATAAAACAGAACATAAAACATTAAAAACACAAATAATCAAAAATAAAAATGGACAACACACCAATTAAACAAATTTCACAGGTGCCTAAGAGGCATACGGCTTACAAATTAAGAGTCGGTGCAATTTTATCTGCAAAACAAACCATCGAAGCTGAAAAATTAAAATACATAAATGTAAATGACAAGCAAATTTTTCGTGTTAACATTATTGCAAATGTAATAGACAAATACATACAGGAAGGCGAAAGAAAATTCGGCTCAATAACTTTAGATGATGCTACAGGTCAGATAAAAGCAAAAACTTTTGGCGATGATGTTGAATCATTTTTCTCAAAGATAAATCAAGGCGACACCATCATGACAATAGGCATTCTAAGAGTTTGGAACAATGAAATATACATTACACCAGAAATAATCAAAAATAAAGACCCTTCATTCCTCCTTGTGAGAAAACTTGAATCTGAAGCCGAAGAAACAAAAACACCAGATAAATCAGTTATTTCTGCCCTAAAAGATAAAATAATAAATATGGTAAAAGAAGCCGAGAAAGATGGAGGCATTGATATTGAGAAGGTAATTACAGAATTAAAAGAACATCCGGATATAATCAATAAAGAAATAAAAAAACTTCTTGAAGACGGCATCGCTTATGAACCTCGTCCAGGAAAGATTCGCTGGCTCGGATAAAATGTATCATCGAACTTTTAATAGTGTTATGCATCCATTAAATGAAACATGGTCTGCAAATGTTTTAAAAATGACTCATAATCCTAATCAAGGGATAGATTTAATAAGCCCTGATAAGAATGTGGAAGTAAAATTCACTTTGCAATTACTTAACGAATATAAACACAAATCTTGGAGAGTTTTAGATCACGAATTGGCATGGGGTAAAAACGGCAAAACTGCTTATTGGGCATTGGGATTTTACACTTTAACAGAAGAAATTGCAAATATAAATGTTAAAACTCCACAAGCCCTAGAAAGAAAAGTTATAGAAAGAGAGCTATTCATAGTTAATTGGGGATGGATGGATCAATATCCTAGATTTCATCACATTGGTAAAACAAAAAATTCTGAATGGGATCAGTGGTTAAGATTTCCAAAATATAAAGATATACCGAAAACAGAAAAAACTTACACAGTTAAGGGAGGACTGATTCATCTAACCAATGGAGTAAAATTAAATCTGTTCCAAATCAACAAATAAATATAAACTATCTTCTTCTCTTTTTTCCATTACCCTTTATATTTTTATTCAACCTAAGAGCAATCCAAATAAGCAAAATCAACGCAAGTAGTAAAAGCAAAAATCTCCAGACATTTGTTAGATTAACCCAATTTCTCATCGAACCGTAGAATATTGCTCCAACTCCAGATGCCATTAATGAACTTCCAACCGGTTCAACGCTTAAAACACCATATCCAACAAACAAAACAACTATGCCAATTATTAAAGCAATAACAAAAACCACCCTATCATGTTTTGCCTGTTCATCCATAAAATACTTATTACACAAATTACATTCCTTGACAGAAATACTGCATCCGCTTTGATCATATTCATAAACTGGCTGCCCATTTTGAGAATAACATGCCTGTTCCTGATCCATCAATTGTCTTGAATATGTGCAATTTATTGGATATGCCGGATATGCCAAGCCTTTCTCAGGATAATACCCCCTAATATCTCCAGGTTTACAAAATTCTTCATATTTTGGGCTCGCATAAAATGTCTCAATGCCAAAATGTAGCATAAGCAAAAAAACAACAAATATACCAATTCCAAGCACAAGATTCTTTACATTCATGTTGCAATAAAGAAAATCATATTTATAAACCTTGTTTTACCTCAAATATTCATGGAACCATATGAATCTTTATTAAAAAAAGCATATGAAAAAGTAAAAGTAATAAATTCGGGCTCAGATAGATTTGACATTCCAAAAGTCACCGGTCAAGTTCAGGGGAAAAATACATTAATAACAAACATAACTATAATAGCAAATTATCTTAGACGCCCAGTAGACCATCTGGCCAAATTCCTGCAGAAAGAACTGGCAACTTCTGGGAGAATAGAAAATGATCGTTTAATTTTGAATACAAAACTTAATTCAGACAAAGTAAACGAAAAAATCATTCTTTATAGCAAAGAATTTGTCATTTGCCCTGAATGCTCTAAACCAGATACAGAAATAATCTCAGAAAAAGGAGTCAAATTTAAACATTGTTTAGCTTGCGGAGCAAAATCTCCAATCAAAAGAAAAATATAAAATGTACATAAAAATACATAAATCCTATAGAACAGTTGTCGCTATCTGTGATTCAAATTTATTAGGAAAAAAATTTGAAGAAGGGATAAAACAACTCGATATACAAGAAAATTTCTTCAAAGGTACTGATTTACCAGAACAAGAAGTAATAAAAATAATACAACAACAAGGCAAAGAAGACGCAACTTTCAACATTGTTGGAAATGATTCAATAGAAGCTGCACTAAAGGCTGAAATAATATCAGAAGATTCAATAGGAAAAATACAAGAAATTCCATACGCCTTAAAACTTCTTTAAAACTACTTTCTCCTTAAAGAAAGCATTTGCATTCTTTCCATTCTTCTCCTTCTTCTTACTTTGCCAATCCACCACATAACCACAAAAATAACCACAACCAGCGAAACAAGATAACCAGTATAGTTTCGTTTTACCTGATCTTTTATCCTTCCAGTATACAAATCTGGATCAAACATAGTCTTCTTCTCTGCTTCTCGTCTGACACCAATTTTGTCGTTATATCTTATCAATAAACTAATTTCACCCTTTTTTGGATATCCCTCGAAGGTAAATGAAGTATCATCATTAGAACTTAAACTTCCAATTATCGCTCTCATGCTGCCCTTCACATCAAAAGCATCCTGTTTCAATAAATCGACAGTCAAACCTTCAAAATCATTTTTTCCGATATTGGCAATTTCAAAAGTAACAATGCCAGTTTTAAAATCATAATTCTTAATTGATACTTCAAAATCTGCTTTGGTATTATTGATTGCTAAGTTAAATTCTTTAAGAAAATATGAACTTTTCACCCCATTATAATCATAAGCATATTTAACCCATATTTCATTCGCCCCATCAAGAGAAGATTCGTTTATTCTTACTTTAAATGGCACAATAACGTTTGAATTATAATTGCTCACATAATTGCCGGATGTCAAAACAACATTTCCATCACCACCTTAATCAAATTTCATAGGGTAATCTTCTATTAATTCAAAATACACTTTTCCACATTCAGAATTGGCTAAACCTTCGATTTGAAAAACCAATTTTACATATTCTCCAGGAATAACTGGATATGGGTCTTGATTCAATAATGTAACTGTGGGGCTACACGATTCAGCATGAACAAAATTAGTCAAACTTATAAAACCAACTAAAACAAACATAAACAACGGCCAAGTCACCAGTCTTTTCATATCCCTATTTGGCACATAACTATTTTAAACCTTTCCTCTGCAAAGTTATTTAAAAGATATTTATCTGAAATTAATATGGAAACTTTATATTTCAAAAAAGTAAAAGAATTGCAAAATGAAAAGGAAAGACTAGAAAGGCGATTAGAAGTAAAAATCAATATACAAGGTAAAAAAGTGACTATTGAAGGAGATTCTTTTAAAGAATATGAGGCACTTATGATATTAGAAGCAATGCAATTTGGTTTTTCAGCCAACAAAGCCTTAACACTGATGGATGAGCAAATTGTATTTAGAAAAATCCCTATTAAAAGTTTTACAAGAAGAAAAAACTTAACAGAAGTCAGAGGGAGAATAATAGGTAAAGAAGGAAAAACAAAAAGAACAATAGAAGATATCTCAGGGTGTGACCTTGCAATAAATGATGGCGAAATAGGAATAATCGGTCCGGCTGAACAAATTGAAGAAGCCACAACCGCAATAACGAACCTAATACGCGGAACAAAACAGGCAAATGTATACCGCTTTTTAGAGAGAATTAATACTGGCAAAAAAGACCTTAGTACAGACTTGGGATTGAAAATAAAAAATAAGAGATAAATTCAATTTCAATAAAAGAGATAATAGCAATATTTAAATAACAATTTTTTCTCGCTTAAATGAGACTCTGTAGCTCAGCAGGTACGAGCGCGCGGCTGTTAACCGTGAGGTCGGAGGTTCGAGCCCTCCCAGAGTCGTAATCACTCTCAAATTAAAAGAAATATTTTTAACTTTAATTCTATTTACAAGAATATGAAAAAAGAGATGAGAAAATATTCAGACAGACCTGAATATATAATTAAATCTGTTTCAGACAGAAGAAGAAAAATCCGTTTTATGGCTCTCCAGCATGCTGGGGGAAAATGCATTCGTTGTGGATATAATAAATGTCCTGAAGTTCTTGAGTTTCATCATAAAAATCCTTCTGAAAAAAAATTCGGAATCGGACAAAATGGGCTTACAAGAAGTTGGGAAAAAGTTAAGGAAGAAATAAAAAAATGTAATTTATTGTGCGCAAATTGTCATAGAGAGCAACATGTTGAAGAGAGACAAACTAAAGAAAAAGAAATTCAAACTCAAATAAAGATATCATAAAATCACTTTTTCAACAAAATATAAGTAAGAATACCAATAATAATCAAAATAACAATAATCCAAAATATTATTTTATTTTTCTTCTCTTTGCTCTTTCTTTCATCAGCTTGAGCATAACCCAGTCCAATTGCCTTTCTCCTTTCAGGATCTAATGCAACAACTCTTTCTTTTGGATACCTAAATTGCATTAATCCGCCCGTTTGAACCTGTTCAGACATAAAGGATTAAATCTTTAAATGAATTTAAACATTTCTAATCATGGAAAAAAAATTAAAAAACGTCAAAAACAAAAAAACAGTTGTAATCGGTCTTTCAGGAGGAGTAGATTCAGCAGTTTCTACACTATTACTAAAAAAACAAGGTTACAATGTTATTGCTGCATTCATGAAAAACTTCTCAGACACAAAGAATCCTTACACTGGAGAATGTTCATATCTAGAAGATAAAAAAATGGCTCAAAGAATAGCATCACTATTAAAAATAAGATTTATTGTCTTCGATTTTGAAAAACAATACAAAAAATATGTCATCGACGAAATGTACAAATCATATTCAAAAGGATTGACGCCAAACCCTGATATTTTATGCAACAAAGTGATAAAATTTCCATTATTTTGGAAAGAAGCCAAAAAATTAGGTGCTGATTACATTGCCATGGGACACTACGCACGAATAAAAAAAACTTCAAAAGGATACAATTTGCTAGCAGGAAAAGACAAGAAAAAGGACCAATCATATTTTCTCTCTGACCTATCTCAATCTGACTTAAAACACGCCTTATTTCCTCTTGGCAATTTGACAAAGCAAGAAGTTAGAAATATTGCAAAAAAGAATCACTTTCCAAACTGGAATAAGCATGGCACTGTCGGCATCTGTTTCGTCGGACAAATAGACATGCAATCTTTTCTAAAAAAGAAAATCAAGCCAAAAAAAGGAATGGTAAAAGATTCAAAAAATAATATCATCGGAACACATATAGGCATTTCATTCTACACAATAGGCCAAAAAGTTGGAGAGCACGTTGGAATAAAAATAAAAAAATCACCTTTTTTAGCTCAAAAACGATTTTATATTGCCAAAAAAATCAAACCAAACATACTAATTGTTGCTCCAGAAGGAAATCCTATGTTAAAAAATAATATAATCAAAATAAAAAACCTTCACTTGATTAATCCATATGAAACAATTAAAAATAAGAATCTAAAAATAAGAATCCGTCATTTAGGGCAATTACACCAAGGAAAACTAATAAACAATAAATTTATTCTGAAAAAACCAATAGAATCTATTGCCCCAGGACAGATAGCAGTTTTCTATGATAAAGACAAAATTATTGCCAGTGCAAAAATAAAATAACTCATATCCTAGCAAAAGTTTCAGCGACAATCAAAGGAAAAACAATTGTTGCATCTGCAAACAATTTAACACTCTCAGCTTCAGGAAGTATTTTTCCCCATGAAACAGCTTCTTCAGGCTCTGCACCAGCATCAGAGCCATCATATTCCTGCGCAGTGTTAACATAAACAGCATAATCTGCCCCATTTCTAAGCATATTGGCATTGAGAATGCTATGCTTAACAACTCCGCTGCCAAGAATAATAACCCCGCTCTTCTTTAAACTTATTGTAGCGTCATTCAACCTTTTCACGTCTTCGGCTATATCAATAACAAAATCATTATGCTTAAACTTGAAGAAATATATATTGTCTCCCAGCGCACCATCAGTCAATGCAGGACAATAAATTGGTATTTTGTTTTTCCATGCCCAATAACAAATACTCTGCTTGTTATTTATCTTCTCACCTAACTTCCAAATTATATCTTTAGATGTGTAAAAAATCCCCTTCTCTTTCTGCTCTTTATACATTTCCTCAAATATTGGCTGAACAAAAGATTCAAATTCAACATATCTATTATTTGGAACAAAAATATTTCCAATTCTATTTATTCCTTTCTGACGCAATTCCCAGCCAGA
>JBBTAG010000060.1:0-4375 GCA_038044345.1 Nanobdellota archaeon | reverse complement strand
GCCCCACTCCGTCCGTAGACGGATTTGCCCGTAGGCAAAAGCTTGCTGTGGGGAGATTCACTTAAAAAGCCCAGGTTTCATATACATTGATGAAAATAGACATAAATAAAATAAAAGAAAGTAAAAGCACAGAAGAACTGCTTAGGTTTGGCATAATAAACATAGACAAACCTTCTGGCCCTACATCATTTTCAGTTTCTGATTATGTTAGAAGAACAATGGGCTTAAACAAAACAAGTCACATGGGAACACTTGATCCTCAAGTTTCAGGAGTTCTTCCAATAGCTCTCGGTCGAGCATGCAGATTAAGTGAATATCTTATGCATAGGAACAAAAGATATATTGGAATAATGCGCTTACATGATTCTGTGGCAGACAAAGAATTGAAAGAAACGATAAAAAGTTTTATAGGAAAGATAAAACAATTGCCTCCAGTAAGAAGCAGAGTGAAACGCGCAGTTAGGGAAAGAGAAATAATCTCATTTAACATTTTAGAGGTTGCTGAAAAAGATATATTGTTTGAAACGGAAGTACAAGCAGGAACATACATCAGAAAACTTTGTGACGACATTGGAAAACAAATAGGTGGTGCACACATGTTAGAATTGAGAAGAGTGCAAGCAGGTTTGTTTCTTGAACCATCTATTAGTCTATACGATTTTGATAAAGCGGTAGAAGAATATAAATCTGGTGATGATAAAAAAATAAGAGAAATTATTATCCCAGGAGAAATAGTTGCAAACATGCTGCCAGTTCTTCAAATAGAAAAACAAGTTATTAAAAAAGCACTTACGGGAAGCCCAATATTTTTAACATTTTTATCAGACAAAAAAGAAATCAAAAACTTAAAAGAGGGAGACAAAATATCAATTTTTTCAGATAGTCAATTTATAGGTTGTTATAACTTTATTGGAAAAGAAGACTTAGTTGCAAAGCCGGAGTTTGTATTTAACTAATAAAATGTTTTTTAATTATTCTTTTCGCATGCTTTAAAATAAAAGAGATTACAGATTTGTTCAATATATATAAAATAATTAACCCAGCAAGTAAAATAAACAACCATTTTTCAAACCCTCTGAATAAATTTATGAAGGCGGTAAATCCCTGGCCTGCCAGCCAGCCGATGGAAACAATGGTCGTCATCCATATAAAATCTGCACAAGCCACAACAAGCAAATATCTCTTAAAATTTTTATTATTGTGAGCAACGTAAAGTATAACTGCGTCCCTCACCCCATACACAAATTTGGCTATCAAAATCGGCAAAAAATAATGCCCATTACCTATCTTTTCTATAAATCCTGCAATTTTATTTTTCCTTTTCGATAATTTAAATCTTTTTTTAATAAAATGTGCAGTGGGCGAATTAGCTATAAAATAAAACAGGATATCATGGATTAATCCACCAATAAAACCAAACAAAAGAATAATGAAGAAATTGATTTTTCCAGCACCAGCCAAAATACCTAAGAAAAGCATTAAATCTCCAATTGCAAGACCTGCTATAAAAGCCAGCAGTGGCGCATACATGTAAAAGAAAGATACTAAAACCTCTTCCAGTGCCATTGAAATTACAAGAAAGGTTAATATTTAAATCTTATAATTTATAGGATATTGCAGATATGGGCACATTGCAGAAAACAAATATAAAGAATTAAAAGCCCATTTTTCTTTTAAAAAACATGAGAGAATTCATTTACTATTCAAGAACTGCCCCAACTTCAGGAAGTTACATTACTGAAGATTTACAAAGGTCTGGTAGACTGGACATAGCAGTGCATACCGTTATTGCAACATTCTTTTTAAGCCACAAAATAAGGACGGATGCAAAGCTTCATCTCTGTTTTGCTGGGCCACCAGATCCATCTAAACATATTGAAATTAAACCAGTAACAGAGGGAAAAACTGGGATAGACAAAATATATCTTGCCAAAAAGGATGTTTCTTCGATTATAAAAAAGGTGCTTTACAAATTCAGAGAGGGTGAAAAACACGAAGTTTTTCCAGGATTTTCCATAGAAAGAAAAGGTTTTCTTGAAGTTGTAAAATCTTTAAGCAAGGAAGGGAGAAATATCTATTTATTAGACCCAAAGGGTGAAGATATTAGAACAGCAGAAATAAAAGAGAATCCAATTTTCATTTTGGGAGATCATAAAGGTCTCCCATTGAAAGAATTGAAGAGATTAAGATCCTTTTGCACTCCAGTCACAATCGGTCCAAGAGTATATTTTGCTTCTCAAACAGTGGCTGTTGTGAACAACGAAATTGATAAAAGAGAAGATGATGGAAGACTGAAAATATAATTTTATAAAGGATTATTTCTTAACAACTCTATGTTTGCAATTTCATATCCTTCGTTAAGGTATTTTGCCAAAAGACTCAAGCCTTCATGGTTAAAAGGAGCATTAATCACACGAAGTAGAGAGATGGTTGATTCTATATTTTTTAGAGAAAATATTCAGCGCAACGGAGACATTAATATATTAACTTTAAATGATCCCTGTCTTTCTGGCATTCCAATTGTATTTCCATCAGAAGCAGGAAACATTTCTTGGGTGCCAATAGAGCTACCAGGTTATTTCAAAGTGTCACTCATTAAAAGCGGAGATACAGTATATGACGGCGGTGCCTTTCCAGGAGATTTTACAGTAGCTGCTTCAAGAAAAGTCGGCGCTTCTGGAAAGGTCTATGCTTTTGAGCCGAATGCGTTTAACCGAGCAATCCTAAAAAAAACACTAGAATTGAACAAATGTTCAAATGTAACCATATTTCCTTTTGCACTTTATAATAAGAGTGGTACTGAAAGATTAATTAACGAAGGCATTTCTTCAAAAATCGAGCCCGATTATGAATTAAGCAGAAATAATATAGCTTCAGTTGTTGAAACAATAACATTAGATGATTTTGTAAAAAATTATCCTTTTCCCGCAATGATAAAACTAGATATTGAGGGAGCCGAGTTAGCAGTCATGCAGGGTGCAGGAGAAACAATAAGAAAATGTCGCCCATCATGGGCAATTGCCTCATATCATATTGATTTAAATGGCAGAGAAACATGCGAGGCTCTGGAAATGAGGTTAAAGAGAAATTATTTTAATGTTTTTACAACATACCGCCAACATCTCACTACGTTTGCATTCAACAATTAACTTAAAAGATAAATATTGTTAGATTACAATAATATTTAAAAGCTACAATTATTCTACCAAAACATGGCAAAAGGAGTTTCTATTAAGTTTAAATCATACGCCGAGAGCGTTCCAAAAATTCTTGAAATAACAAAACTTGATTCTGAATTAAAAAGACACGATAAAATAGTTTTGAAACCATCTTTAAAGAATTCAACTTCTGTTAATACTCCAGTAGAATTTACAGAAGCAGTTTTAAGTTTTTGCCTGGCAAATAAGAATCCTTCAGCTCAGGTTTTCATTGCCGAAGGTTCGGATGGGGAAGACACTATGCAACTTTTTGAAAAAGCAGGTTACAAAAATCTTGCTGAAAAATACTCAATCGGTTTAATAGATTTAAATAATACTGAGGCAGAAGAGGTTTTCAAACCAAATTTCAATAAATTCGATTCAATAATGTATCCAAAGATATTAAAGGAGGGATTTATCATATCCCTCCCAAAGCTAGCCGAAGATCCAGAATTAGAAATGCAAGCCTCTCTTTCTAACATGATTGGCGCTTTTCCAGCAAGATATTATAAAGGCCTTTTTTCTAAGGAAAAAAGCAAAATAAGGCGCTGGCCCTTAAAGTTTTCTTTACATGATTTGTTGCTTTGCAAAATGCCTGAATTTGCGCTAATTGACACTTCAGACTATGATGTCATTCTGGCAGGTATACCTCTAGAAATGGATAAGCAAGCAGCAAAACTTCTGGGAAAAGAGTGGAAATCTGTCTCCCATTTGAGACTTATAAGTGAGAGTATTCCTGAAAGCCCTTCAGTGAAAGAAAAACAAACAGAAAATAAAGAAGTTCAGTATTAAAATGTATTCACAAGATGGAGTTTCTCCCATAATTACGAATTGGATAAATTGCAGATTTTCAGTTGGTGCAAATGCTCCCAGTTTCAATTATTCTCAAGAGATAATTGCTTTAGGATTCAAGCAAATATATGCTTGTGACAATCCAGAAATCATGCAAACTCCTGGTTTGTCCAGGGTATCAATTATTTATGATTTAGATGCAGAGAAAAACGTGGCTCTATTGCATCAGGCAGATCCTTTTTCTGGCATATCAGAAAAGGCATTTCGTTGTGTTTTGCCAGGAATAGAAAGAAGTTTAGCTCCCTGTCAATTTTGCAAACACCGCATAGTTAGACGGCAAGAGAAATCTTCATCCAGTAGATGAGCTTTTCCGAGTAGAAGCTCAT
>JBBTAG010000059.1:0-2401 GCA_038044345.1 Nanobdellota archaeon | reverse complement strand
ATGTAAAAAGATTCTTGTAATTATTTTTTATTAGGTCATTCACATTCTCTAAACTTAAGCCCTTAATTTCGGCAATCTTTTCATAGCTTGCAATAACATTTGCTGGTTCATTAGGCCATTTTTTGTCTGGATGCAGATAAGGTGAGTCAGTCTCGCATAAAAGATTTTTTATGTCAACCATTTCAACTATTTTTTGAAAATGTTCGCTGTTTTTCACTGACGTAGGTATTGTCAGCATCCAACCATTTCTGACAATGCGTTTAATAAGCGACAACTTTCCTGAAAAACAGTGCATTATTACTTTTTTTGCATTGTATTTTTCAAGGATTTCAATGCATTCAAGTTCTGCTTTTCTAGAATGAACAATAATTGGAATTTTTAGCTCTATAGATATTCCGATGAATTTTTTAAATATATTCTTTTGTCTCTCATGATTTTCCAAATCTTCTTTAAAATCAAGTCCTACTTCTCCAATTGCAATTATTTTGTCTTTGTTCTTTCTGATGAACTCTATCTCAGAATCGATTTCTTTGTCTGAAAAAGAAATGGCATCGATTGGATAAATCCCAAGAGCAGATTTAACAATATCATATCTTTCACCCAGAGACAAAACTTTTCTATTGCTTTCTGGATTTACACCTTGCGCTATAATGATGTTAACATCTGCCTTGTTTGAATTATCAATAATCTTCTCAATCGGCATTTCAATCATATCTAAATGGCAATGTGCATCAATGAAACAAGATTTGTTTTTCATAGATATAGCAAGAAAGGGCTGTTTAAAAACAAATCGTCAGCACCTGGATGCGATAGTAAGTTTAAGATAGCTTATAGATAACAAAATAACTGTAATAGACAATAAGACAAAAATAATAATTTTCACGCCTGCTTTTTTCCATTTCTTAGTAACAGCCGCAACTGAAAAAAAAATAGAAAAAGTCAGCAATAAAAACCCATCAATAAAATAAGGCAATGCCGCTAAAATTGAAGTATAGTTCAAACACATCTTATTTACCCTTAATGAGGGCTTTTCCCAGAGGAGTAAATTCTTTCCAAGCGACTTCAAACATTTGTTCCAGTGCTCTTGCAAAGAACTCAGTTGAAAGCCAGACAGCAACGTCGTAATTAGGGTGGACAGTTTTATCGTCAAGTAACATGAACATTATTTCTTCTGAATCAACAATTACAAATCTTCCGTTCAATCCAAGCCCAGCGGAATCTTTAACCTCAGCAACTTTTGAAAGATCTTTGGCAACTTTCAAATTTTCGTTTATAATAGGAGCAGCTACTTTTATAGAAACTCCCCTCTTCTTTGCTTTTTCTAAGGCTGGAGCCAACATTTCAAGTTTCCTGTTCAATCCTTCAGCTGTTGTGACAATTGTGACTGACTTTTCAGCACCACGAATCATCATATCAAGATGATTATACATATTTTGTCGGCCACGCAAAGACCCTGAAAGGTCTGAAGGCTCAACAAACTTAACTCCATTCGTATACAAGGAAGTCAATTCATCCAGAACTTCATCTTTTCTTAACTTATCAAGCCTTTTGCTCTTTTCCTGCGCATTGATGACAAGATTCTTCTTAACTCTCTCAATTACTTCTTCTGGCTTCAATGCCACGAATTTAATTGGCTTCCCAATTTTCATAACAATGAATCCTTTTTTCTCTAAAGATTCCAAAATGTCGTATGTTCTCGATCTGGGAACATCAGAAATGTTGCTTAATTCACCAGCTGTTGAAACGCCCCTAGAAAGTAATGCAGTCCAAACCCTTGCTTCATAGAGATTTAAATCAAAGATTTTCCTCAACCTGCTTAAAAATTCTTCTTTGATTATCATGATTTGTTTTTAACCAACCTCAATGATTTATTGAGTGAATAAGAGTATTTAAATCTTTTTCTAAATTGTATTCCTTTATAATTACAAAAATTTAACTGTTATTTTTTCTTCTTTTATGACAAATTCATTTACATTTCCTTCTAGTTTGTCGTCTATAAAATGAATCTTTTTTGAATTTGTTCTCTCCACTAAGAAGTGATTATTCTTGTTCAAAATATCCTTCATTTTGACGCTGCAAGAGACTTTTAAATCAATTAACTTTCCCTTTTGTAATCCTGCCTTCTTTCTTGCAGCCTGAATATTTCTTGCAAATTCACGCGCATAACCTTCTGCCTCAAGCTCCGAGGTCATTGCCGTATCTAATTCAATCTTTAGCTTATCGGATTTAACAAAATTTATCTTTTTAACATTTAACTGGCGAGCAATAATATTTTCTAATCCGGGAGATATTTTGTCCTTTGAATAAACCTTGGCTGAAGCAAGAGGCCACTTCAATCCAATCTTAACTTTGTCTCTTTCTGAAAGACCGAGTTCAATAAATTCAAGCATAAAATCAAAAT